>JAYEKV010000174.1:0-3727 GCA_034716855.1 Campylobacterota bacterium
GTGATAGTTACATCATGTACATGAGACTCTTTTAGTCCTGCTGATGTAATCTCTACAAACTCTGCTGTTGCTTGGAATGTTGGAATATCTTTACTTCCTAAGTACCCCATAGATGATCTAAGTCCACCTATAAATTGGTGGATGATCTCAGCCATAAATCCTTTGTATGGAACCATACCTTCAATACCTTCAGGTACTAGCTTATCTGCAGCAGTTCCCTCTTGGAAGTATCTGTCTGTACTACCTTTTGTCATAGCACCGATAGATCCCATACCTCTGTATGACTTAAACTTTCTACCATGAGATAAGATAACTTCACCCGGAGATTCTTCAGTACCTGCAAGTGCAGATCCCATCATAACACACCCAGCACCAACTGCAAGTGCTTTTGCTACATCTCCTGAGTACTTGATACCACCGTCAGCGATTACAGGTACCCCATGTTTAGCACCGGCTGCTGCACACTCATCAATTGCAGAGATTTGAGGTACACCTACACCTGCAACGATTCTTGTTGTACAAATAGAACCTGGTCCAATACCAACTTTAACTGCATCTGCTCCAGCTTTGATAAGATCTTCTGTTGCTTCTGCTGTTGCTACATTTCCAGCTATAACATCTACATCAAGCTCTTTTTTAATAGCACTTACAGTATCTAGGATACCTTTTGAGTGACCGTGTGCAGAGTCAAGTACTAGCACATCAGCACCAGCTTCAACTAAAGCTTTTGCTCTACTTAACTGCCCTACACCAATAGCAGCTGCTACAAGAAGTCTACCGTGCTCATCTTTTATAGCATTAGGATACTCAACTACTTTATTTATATCTTTTATTGTTATAAGACCTTTAAGTGTCCCATCTTCATTGATAATAGGTAATTTTTCAATCTTATTTTTATGCATAACTTCAGCAGCTTCCTCTAAAGTCGTACCTTTTTTACCTGTGATTAATGGCATCTTTGTCATAACATCACCGGCAAGTTGAGAGAAATCTTTGATAAATCTCATATCTCTGTTTGTTAAGATACCAAGAAGCATATTATCTTTATCTACAACAGGTACTCCTGAGATTTTGTATTCACTCATAATATTTTCAGCATCTTGTAAAGTTTGCTCAGGGCTTACAGAGATAGGATCTATGATCATACCGCTTGTACTTTTTTTCACTTTTTTTACCTGAAGTGCCTGAGTTTTTTCATCCATATTTTTATGAATAACACCAATACCACCAAGTCTTGCCATAGCAATAGCAGCTTGATATTCAGTAACAGTATCCATAGCAGCACTTACAAAAGGGATATTTAGTGATATGTTTTTAGTAAGTTTACTTGTTAATTCAACCTCTTTTGGTAAAACCTCAGATTTAGCAGGTACTAGTAGTACATCTTCGAAAGTCAATGCTCTTTTTCTTATTCTCATTTATATTCCCTTTTTTAGTTTTTTTTATAATTTATGTTTTGCTCTAAACTTAAAGCACCGTCAAATAAAGTCTGTTCATCATAAGCCTTAGCTATTAGCTGTAAACCTATAGGCATACCCTCATTGTCATTATCTACAGGAAGTGATATAGCAGGAAGTCCTGCTAGATTTACAGAGATAGTGTATATATCACTTAAGTACATCTCTAACGAACTTTTAAATGCACCAAACTTAGGTGCAGTTGTAGGAGCTACAGGATTTAAAATAAGATCAGCATCTTCAAAAATAGCATCAAACTCATCTTTTATAAGTTGTCTTACTTTTTGTGCTTTGATATAGTATGCATCGTAGTAACCAGAGCTAAGTACGAAAGACCCAAGCATGATCCTTTTTTGTACCTCTTCACCGAACCCTTGCGATTTTGTTTCTAGGTATGTATCTTTTAGGTTTGAAGCATTTACTCTGTTACCATATCTGATACCATCATATCGACTAAGGTTTGCACTAGCTTCAGCAGTTGCAACTATGTAGTAAGATGAAAGGATATTTTTTGTATCCATCATAGTTTTGTGTACTATCTTATGCCCTGCTTCTTCTAAAGCTTTTATAGATTTGTCCATAGCTTCTTTTATCTCATCACTTGCTTCTTCAATAAAGTTATCTATAACTGCAATAGTAAGCTTTTTAAATGGATCAAGATTTGAAGCTACAGCAGTATAATCTACATCTGCACTTGTAGAATCTTTTGGATCGTGTCCAGAGATGATATCATATAATATAGCAGCATCCTCTACATTTTGAGTGATAGGTCCACACTGATCTAGTGATGAACTATAAGCTGCAATTCCGTATCTTGATACTCTTCCGTAAGTTGGTTTCATACCAACACATCCACAATAAGCAGCTGGCTGTCTAATAGATCCACCAGTATCAGTACCAAGTGCAGCTATAGCAAGTCCTCCTGCAACAGCGGCAGCACTACCTCCACTACTTCCACCAGGTACTTTTTCATTATCCACTGGATTTAAAGTCTTACCGTAACAGCTTGACTCAGTAGAACTTCCCATGGCAAACTCATCCATATTTGCTCTACCAAAGGCACTCAGTCCATTTGCTTCAAGCTTTTCAATAACAGTTGCATTGTAAGGTGCTACATATCCTTTTAGGATATTACTACCACAAGTAAGTTCCCACCCTTGTACATTGATATTGTCTTTTATAGCAATAGGAATACCCGTAGATGAAGATAAAACAGGCGATGATGTCAACTGCTCAACATATGCCCCTAGCTGTTTATTATCTTCTATTTTTTTTGCTAAATCTTCTTTAAATGATACTATCTCTTCTTCATTTAAGCTTAAAGCTTCTTTTAAAGTAATCAAATCTGCTCCTATTTAATAGTAAATATCAAGCGATTGTATCTAATTTTTGCTATGAAATCACTTATATAAAAATAAACAGATTTTTTTTATTTTGTATTAAAATAATATTATGATAAAATTATATCTATGTTTAAGATAATACTAATAAATTTACTATGTTTTTGCTATATATTTGCCCAAATCTCAGAAGAGGAAACTTCAACCTATGAGGACTCTTTTATCACAAAATTTGAATATGGGAAGATGTTATATAAAAATCCAAGAGGTATAAGCTGTAATAAATGTCACGGTGATGATGCAAAAGGGATGAATATCTCAACATTTACACACATAAGAAATGAAAAAAAATACAAATGCACCATCCAATCTGAAGATATAACAAACCTTTCCTATGAAACATTTTTAGCTACCCTTGACCCAAAACTTGAAAAGCCAAAGAAAAAATTCAAAAAAGATGACCTATGTGCTAAGCTTACCTACGGAAACAGTATGCCAACCTACTTTTTAACAAAAGAGGAGCTATCTGCTATCCATTACTATCTAATAAATAAGGAAAAATATGAATAGATCTTACTTAATGGTTGCAGGTGATAAACCAAAACACCTCGATAAACTTCCAGTGCTAAAATGTGATACAGCTATGATCAATCTTGAAGACGGAGTATTTGACAAAGTTGGAGCAAGAGAGCTTTTGAGCTTAAGGTTCAAAGATGAAGGATTAAGGATTAAGGGTAAAGAGATAGTTGTAAGGATCAATCCTTTGGATGAAGAGGGTGTTGATGATATAAAAGCTATGAACCCTTTAAAACCAGATGCCATAAGAGTACCAAAGATACAAACAAAAGAGGATGTACAAAAAGCTCTGGAACTTGTAGATGAAGATATAGATATACACTTATCCGTTGAGACAAAAGAGGCTCTTCATAA
>JAYEKV010000175.1:0-3704 GCA_034716855.1 Campylobacterota bacterium
ATTAGTTTTATCTATTATACATATAACCCACCGTTTACTTTTAACACTTCACCTGTAATATATGATGAATGATCACTTAAAAGAAAGGCTACTGCATCTGCTACTTCTTTTGCTTCTCCAAATCTTTTTAATGGTATATTCTTCTCATAATCAGCTTTTACTTCGTCTTTTAACTCATCTGTCATATCTGTTCTAATAAACCCTGGTGTAACACTGTTAAATCTTATACCTCTAGCTGATCCCTCTTTGGCAAAAGATTTAGTCATAGTATTAACTCCACCTTTACTTGCAGAGTAATTAGTTTGACCAGGATTTCCCATCTCTCCAACTATTGAAGAAACATTTACTACAGATCCGAATTTTTTCTTGCTCATTGCTTTTAGTGCATCTCTACATCCGATAAATGCAGATTTTAGATTTGCGTTTATAACATCATCAAAATCATCCACACTCATTCTGATTGCAAGCTTATCTTTTGTGATACCTGCATTATTTACAAGGTATGATAATTGTCCATCACTATCAACTATTGTTTTAACCATCTGGCTCCAATCAGCTTCAACAGAAACATCACCTTTTATAACAGCAGCAGTTCCTCCGGCAGTTTCTATCTCTTCTTTTACCGCATCAGCCAGTTCAGGTTTACTTCTATAGTTTATCCATACTTTTAATCCGTAAGATGCAAGCTCTTTTGCTATTTGAGCACCTATACCTTTGCTAGCACCTGTTACTAATACATTTGATCCGCTAAATTTCATTTTTGTCCTTTTTATTAAATTTTTATTTTAAAGTTTTAAAATCTCTAAAAAACTTTTACTATCTTTATATCCCATCAGAGTATTTAATATTCTTTCACTTTTGGGATCTACTATATATGTAGTTGGTACACCTTTTGGTATAAATTTTTTAGGATAGTCGTTCCTATTTTGATTGATCGCAATAAAAATAAAATTTTTATTTAAAAGCTCCACTACATTTTTATTGCTAAATGTTGTTTGTTCCATACGAGAACACCAAGGGCAGTTTTTTCCATACATAAATATAACCATAGGTTTGTTTTGTGCTAAAGCATCATTTAAACCTTGTTTATAGGAAGTTGTATGTTTTAACCCTTGTGCATTTAAAGATATAGACAAGACAAATAAAGAAACTATACTAAATAGTAATCTTTTCATTTTATATCCTTTGAGGCATCTCGTCTTTAAAAGCAATTTTTTCTGCATCTTTCAAGATATCCATAACGCCGTCTTTTATCATCATATCAGCTAAGTCATTTCCTAAATTATCACAATTTACAATAGAACTGCTTAATGATTTTTGCATGATATTAGTCCCATTAGGAAATCCTATCATACTTTGTATAGTAATAGTATCATTTTCTATTGTTGCATTTACTGCAACTGGTGCTGAGCACCCTGCTTCTATTTTAGAGATAAAATCTCTTTCAAGTTTTGTGCATATAAAAGTATTTTCATCATTTACAACACTTGCTATCTCTCTAACCTTATCATTTG
Source organism: Campylobacterota bacterium (assembly GCA_034716855.1). GTDB lineage: Bacteria > Campylobacterota > Campylobacteria > Campylobacterales > Arcobacteraceae > JAIOSF01. The sequence continues at coordinate 1,515 of JAYEKV010000175.1, forward strand.
CACTTATTATTTGAATACCAAGTGCTGCTTGTCCCATTGGCGGTATCATCATATCTAACGGCAATTTTTGAGTATATGGTATATCTTTTAAAAGATCGAGCCTGTGAAGTCCTATGTATGCCAAAATAATTGCATCGTATTGACCTTCAGATAGTTTTCGCAGACGAGTATTTACATTACCTCTTAAATCTTTTACTTTTAGATCAGGCCTTTTACTTAACAACTGCATTCTTCTTCTTAAACTTGTAGTCCCTACAACTGCACCTTTAGGAAGATCTTCTAAACTTTTATATTTGTGCGATAAAAAAACATCACTTTGATCTTGTCTTCTAGTTATTGCGGACAATTCTAACCCCTCAGGCATGTATGTAGGTACATCTTTTAAACTGTGAACTGCTAAATGAGCATTGCCTGCAAGCATCTCATCTTCAAGCTCTTTTGTAAAGTGTCCTTTACCACCAATAAGTGCCAAAGGCTTATCAAGTATTTTATCACCTTGACTTGTGATCTTATTTAACTCAACTTCTATATTAGGATAAGCTGTCTCTATTCTATCTTTTATATGGTAAGCTTGCCAAAGTGCTAGATCACTGGCTCTTGTTGCTATTACTAATTTTTCCAAATTCTCTCCTGCTTTATTTCAAAAACTTTTCGTATTTATCTCTTTTTTTATCCACTTCACCATTAAAGAAAAGTGTAGGTGTACCACCCACAAAAGCGTCATCTGACATTTTCATATCGTATTTTAATTTATCTTCCCACTTTTTATCATTTATCTGTTTCATTGTTATATTTGTTTTGAATAGCCAATTGAAATAATCAAGTGCTTTTTTATGATCCTTTTCTTTATATGGATCATATCTTACATCTTTGTCTTCTCCATAAAAATACTTTGCATTTGCATCATAAAGCTTGTAATCAACATTTTCAATACCCATACTAGATGCGATCATAGAAGCTTTTGCCAATGTTGATGCAGTTGGATGCATTCTTAAAGGCATATGATAATAGTATAAAGCAATATTCTTTGGATTGTCAATGATATTTTTCATTATCATAGGTACTTCATCCACACAAATAGGACAAAGAGGATCACTAAATATCACTAAAGAGTGTTTTGCATCAGGATTACCAGCAATAAGATGTTTTTTTGAAAAATACTTTTTTGATAAGCTAGGATACATTTGATCTTTAAATGATCGCTTTGTATCAATATTTATAAGCTCAGGTGCTAACATTTTACCGTTAGAAAACACATAATGCTTCTGACTTACATTTTTTCCTCTTGCTTCAAGTTTTAGATCAAAAGCATATCCAAACCAACCGTCTTGATTAAGGTCTTTTTTTAAAACCATCTTCATATCATTTAACTTTACATTTGGATTTCTTTTAATAAGACTATTTATTCTTTTGTTTTCAAATGAGATAATTTTATTATCTATATTGTTATTTGCTGCTATGCTAGTGCTTAATAGACTTATCGTCATCAACGACTTCAACATCAATGATCTCTTCATCACGATTCTCCTTTTTCTTATAAGTTGTGTTGTTAAAACTTGTATGTGTATACTGATAACTGCTTTGGTGTGTAAAATTATCATCTTTTTTCTTAAATTTGAATATTTTTGAAAAAAATACTGTAAGAAAACCAAACTGCAAAGCTATACCGATAATATCTGTAAAAAAGCCAGGTATGATTAACAGTACCGCACCAATAGCTCTTCCAACATTTGTTTTTATAAACTCTTCTTGGGTTATCTGCCCTGTTTGTGCTTTTTGTATGCTTTCTTGTAGTGAAAATTTAAAATTTTGCAGTAAATATATACCTATAATAGCAGATACAATTATCTCAAAAAAAGTATTTAACCCACCGATTTCAGAAGCGATGGAAGAGGATACCATAACCTCTACAAATAAATATATTAAAAAATAGATCAAATTAACCCCCTTTATACTATAAAGCCATTAATTATAATCTATTTTTATTAATAAGCAAGTTAAAGAACTCTGCTTATGTCATGATCCCTTTTATCATAAAGAACACAGCTGCAGAAAGTAGTGCGGCAGCAGGAACGGTTATGATCCATGAAGCAACAATCTTTTTAACAGCATCTCTTTTTACATATTTTATCTTAGTTACGGATTTATAATCTTTCTTTTCATCTTTTACAAGATCTTTTTTATCATCTA
>JAYEKV010000176.1:0-3690 GCA_034716855.1 Campylobacterota bacterium
GAAAAATGTGGTGAACTTTTTAAAGAAAAAAATGAAAAGATCAACCACCTGCACTTTGATACAATAAGCGGTCTTTTAAAAGCTGATAAATTCTACAAAGCTTTAATGGATCAAAAAGATATAAGCAAACCACATCCAAGTATAGTAAGATGGAGAAAAAGATATCAAGATGCACTTCTTGATACACACTTTGCACTTGGAGGTGTTGATGTGGTTATAGCCTGTGAACCAGATCAGATACTTTCAATTGCCACAACTGTAAAAGAAGCAGGAGCAAATATAAAAGCTATAGTATCCCCATCAAAGAGTCCAAGTCTTGAAGATATAAAATGTGACAATATAATAATAGGTGACTTTGAAGATGTGGAAGATCAACTAAAAGATGCAGATATACTTATATCAAACTTCCACGGAGAGAGACTTACTGTAAAACATAAAAAAGCTTTAATGTTAAGGGGCTTCCCAAATTATGAAGCGGTTGGTAATCAGCTGAAAAACGACACACTTTATGAGGGGTGTACATATATGCTTTTTGAGATAGCTAATATATTAAATCACTATAGATATGGAAGCCATTAAGATGAAATTTATAGATGAAACACACAAACTTGATAACTCTCAAATGGATGGAACCCACCAAGAGTTTATAGATATTTATAACGATCTAAAAGATACCTCTACACAATCTTACAAAAATGTAATGATAAAACTTTATGAACACACAAAGTTACATTTTTATAGCGAAGAGGAGATGATGGTAGAGTATAACTATCCAAGAAAAAAAGAACACATTGATGAGCATAATAAGGTGTTGGCTGAAATGGAGTACTTCATAAACAGGTCAAATAGTAAAATGGGTCAAATGATGTTAAAGTCATACTACAAAGAAAAACTTCCAAGCTGGTTTGATCTACATCTTATATCAATGGATAGCGATCTGTCAAGCCATATTAAAAACAACTCTTAATTTTCTACGGAACACTTTTTGCAATATTAATATTATATATTGAAAAAAAGGAAATCTATTATGAGTTCAACAATAAAAATAACTTCTCAAACTTCTTCACAAGGAAGTATTAGAGTTGCATTTGCAACAAATGACAATGAGAACATAGATGCACACTTTGGGGGTGCAAAACAATTTAATATTTACGATATTAGTCCACAGAACAATGAAATATCAACTATTATTAAAATAGAAGATAAAGATACAGATCAAACTGTAGCACTATTAAAAGGTGTTGATATAGTTTATTTTGTAAATATAGGACCAACAGCAGCAGCAAAAATCATTAATAACGGAATATTTCCAATTAAATATAAAGAGGTGGTTTCTATTGATGATGAGTTAAAAAAACTAACTACCATGTTAAATGGAACGCCGGCACCCTTTATAAAAAAAATACTTGAAAAAAAGGCAGCATAAGATGGCAAATCTATTTATAGAAACACTTATAGGGCAAGTAAGAGCTCTAGACCAGTTTGGTACATGGTCAAATAAACGAGATGAAGATATCTTAACTGAAAAATATGTAAAAACAAAAGAACAGTTAAAAGAGATACCTGTAATTGCGGATATTGATGAGATGCAAGTACAAGATATAAGACTTATCTTTCAAGCTATTGCATTGGCATTTGAGAAAAAAACAGGTGTTATGTGCTCTGTAGTTATGGAGATGAGCCACGAAGGTTTTGGTAGAGCAGTTGTTATAGCTGACAAAATAGTAATCGTAAACAAATTTTTTAAAGATGCACACAGATACTCTTTTAGAACATATGAAAAATTAGTTCAAGAGGGTGACAAGATGTTAGACAATTCAATAGAAATTTACAACAAATACAATAAGTAGAAAGGGAAATCAAATGTCAAAGATGGGAATATTCGTAGGAACAGCAGGCGGTACATCTATGAAAGTAGCTGATGCTCTAGCAGAAGCTTTTGGGATAGAAGAGGATGATATTATAAATATGGAAGAGGATTTTGATGATGTTGAAGATCAGCTTATGGAATACGACATCCTTTTCCTTGGAAGCTCAACTTGGGGTCAAGGTGATCTTCACTTTTCATGGGTTGATCCGGTTTTAGAGATAGAAGATGAAGATTTTGACTTTAGCGGTAAAACTGTAGCATTTTTTGGTGCAGGTGATTGTAAAAAGCATGGGGAGCATTTTTGTTCAGCCTTGGGAAAACTACATCAAACATTCACCCAAGCTGGAGCTAAAGCAGTAGGATCTATCCCTAAAGATGATTATGATTACGAATTCTCACTTGCCGAAATTGACGGCAAATTTTGTGGTCTAGCAATAGATGAACACAACGAATCTGAAAAAACAGACACAAGGATAGAGAACTGGATATCTGTTTTAAAAGATGAGTTAAAAAAGGAGGAGTGTTATGTTCTTGGTAACGGCGGTATTTAACCAATATGATCTTCAAAATGTTTTAAGTGATCTTTTTGAAAACAATATTGAGGGGATAACAGTATCTCAAGTTATCGGTAAAGGTTCTTATGGATTAAAAGAAGCTGACAACAAACCTGTTGATCTTTTTGAAAAGATAAAAATTGAGATAGTTGTCTCAAATGAAAAGACAAAAGAAACAGCAATGGAATGTATAAGAGCAAACTGTCAAGATCTTGGACGAGGTGCAGGAAAAATGTGGTGGTTGAATGTAGGTGGTGTTGAGCGTATAAGAACCGGTGAAACAGGTGTTGATGCACTTACTACACAAATAGATAAAAAAGTGCCAAATGTACCTATCGCATATACTACGGCAATTGACACTCCATGTAGTTAAAAGGAATGAATTATGCATACATTAAAAAAGTCATTGGATGAGTTTTATGAGCTTACCGATGCAGAAGATTATTTTAATTTTTTCGATCTGGAATATGATCAAAAACTAGTAAATGTCAAAAGGTTTCATATACTAAAAGAGTATGGAACTATGATAAAAACAGGATTTGAAAACCTTAAAGAGCAAGAGGAGAAGCTTCTTGATTTTTTAAAATTCTCACTTCTTAAAATTTACGGTGATTTTAAAAATGGATATGCCCCAAGTGCAGCAGATGTTTGGGATATGTTCAAAGATGGAAAACTAAGCGGGTGTATGAGCTGTACCCCAAGTCCTGGAAATAGTTGTGGCTGCTAAAGAATTTACAGTTGATCCTAATATTCAACTGCATGACAGCGTAACGGCACAACGAAGTGGTAGGGATGAGGAGGAACCAAAATTCAAAGTTGGGCAAAAAGTTGCTCTACTTGAAGATGTGGTAAATGACGGTACTTACCCCCATGCAAAAATTGGAACATTGATGATGCCAAAAGGTTCAATTGGTTACATCAAAGATATGGGAGAATTTTTGCAGGTGATCCGTGTATATGAGGTGCATTTCTTTGGTACGGAAATGGAAGTTGAGATTATTGGATGTAGAGAGCATGAACTTGAAGCTCTTGATGATGAATGTGAGGAAGAAACAACAGAATCACCTTTATTTAAAGCGATGATCGAAAAAAGAAAACGAGCGAAGTAAAGTTTGCTTAAAAACTAACACAATCTTAAAAGGAGAATATATGGCAAAAGTAATTTTTATGCACTTTGATGAAGCAACAGACGGAATCTACGATGCAAAGATCGGAGAGCCTCTTGTAAGACTGGCAAAAGATAAAGGTATCCCGGTGGAGACATGT
>JAYEKV010000177.1:0-3680 GCA_034716855.1 Campylobacterota bacterium
TTTTTAAAATAGTACGCACAGCTCCACCTTGCAGATACCTTTCAAAACTTTTAGATGAAGATATGATGAAAGGGCTTAAATATATAGGTGGATATAGAGCTGTTGTGGTTCAAAGTGGTTTGATAAGCGTGGGTGATGAGGTTATATAACTTTAAAGTATTTTGATATACAATGTTTACATTAAACTATAAAATCTAATCATAAGGGAAAATTATGGCAAATTTACATCAAATCATATATGCATTGTCAGATGCACTTGACCTTGTAGGGGTGGATGATGTCTACCATGGTAAAAGGGTGGCTTATATGGCTCTTGAAACAGCTAGAGAGTTAAACTTGCGAAAAGATGATTATATAGATATTTTTCATGCTTCCCTTATGCATGATTGTGGGGTATCATCTTCAAAGATACATGATATGCTTGTATTTACACTTGATTGGGAGGGTGCAGAAGATCACTGTATCAGGGGATACCAGCTGTTAAATTTAAGCAAAAAATTAAACCACTTAAGTAATATTGTTCTGTATCACCATACCCATTATGATATTTTACAGCAGCTAAAAATAGACTATAGAACTGCTAATTTGTCAAATCTTATTTTTATGGTTGACAGAGTAGATGCACTTACTGCTCAACATAAAGTAAAAGAGAATAAAGCACTTATTTCCATATCTGAGACAGTCAGAAACGAAATAGACTCATTGTCAGGTTCATTTTTTGATCCAAAACTTGTAGAGGCATTTTTAAAAGTATCTCAAAAAGAATCATTTTGGTTTACTTTGGAGGAGGAGAATCTACACAGGTATTTTGAGGACTATTTAGAAAATATAGGAGATATGGATATAGATCTAAGAGAGCTGGAAGATGTATCAAAGCTGTTTGCACTTTTTGTTGATGCTAAGAGTCCTTATACTGCAGACCACTCTATGGATGTGGCAGAGTTGTCAAAATTTATTGCTTTAAAAATAGGACTTGACTTTAAAACCTGTGAGATGATAAAAATAGCAGGTCTTTTACACGACCTTGGAAAGCTGAAAGTGCCAGATGAACTTATAGAAAAAGAAGCACCTTTGAGTCATGATGAGTTCAATACCATAAAGATACATGCATACGAGACTCACCAGATATTGTCAAAGATAAAAGGGTTGGAGGAGATCACTTTATGGGCATCACAGCATCATGAAACACTAAACGGTACAGGCTATCCTTATCACCAGACAAAAGATGAGATACCACTTCCTTCAAGGATAATAGGAGCCGCAGATATATTTCAGGCACTTGCACAAAATAGACCATACAGAAAAGGTTTAAAAGCATTGGAGATACTAAATATACTCAAAGAGAAAGTAGACAAAGGGGATCTTGATCAAGATGTGGTAAAAACTATAGAGGATAATATACAGCAGTGTTGGGAGATATCTGTACGGCACTCTTTAGGGCACATCTAAAGATGGCTGACTAAAAAAGCATATCAGCCTTTGGTTGTTGACCTCTTCCCTACTAGTATACCACCAAATACGATCATAGCAATACCCGTAAATGTATATATATCAGGGAAAGCATCCCCAAGCATCACCCCAAATCCTATGGCAAAAGGTATATTTGTATAGCTTACCACTCCAATGATACTAGCCTTGCTTATACTATATGCACGAGTAAGAAACCACTGTGAACCTGTAGAGATAACAGCCATAAGAGTAATAAGTACCCAAACTAAAGGATCGCTGTGTACCTGAAATGTCATATAAGGTGTAAACAGATATATCAACAAAGGCAAGATCATCCCCACACCCATAAAAGAAAGCATGATAACCCTAGCATCATAGATATCTTTGATCTTTTTTATAGTGGCATAAGCAGCCGCCGCAAAAAAACCACCAAGCACACCCATAATATGCTCAACAGATATACTCATATCAAAAGGTTTCATGATCATAACTATCCCCAAAAATCCAATAATAAGAGCTAAAATAGTATATCTATTTACAGACTCTTTTAAAAGATAAAAAGCAAGTATGGTCACAAAGAAAGGGGAAGTTTTATTTAAAGTGATAGCTTCCCCCAGAGGTATAGTAGCAATAGTATAAAAGAAAAGCACCATAGCCAAAGCCCCAAATACACCACGCAAGATAAGCAAGTGAAGTTTGGAACTATCTATAAACACAGGGGCTTTTTTCAAACTGTACAAGATGATAGCCACACCCAAAAGATTTCTATAAAAAACTATCTCCAAAGGATCCATAAACTCACTGATAACTTTTGCTACAGCTCCATTTAAAGCAGACAAAAAAGCACCAAGGATCATAAAAAGCACCCCTTGGTCTATAGCCGATATCCTTTTGAGCATATAAATCTACTCTTCTATGTTTTGTAAAAACAGATCTATCTCAGATTCTGCTAACTGGTTGATCTCTCTAAAACTTTTATCGAAGTGTTTTACTACAGAATCATACAGAGGATTTTCCCCGTGCTTTTTCTCAAACTTTTTAATATCTTCCTCGAAAACATTAAAAAACTCACCACGCAACTGCTTCCACTGAAGGATCAGCTTATTTTTTATCTTGATATTGTTTTGTTCATTTGTACTTGACATCTATATCCCTTGAATCATTAGCGGCATTGTATAGAAAATATATAAAGTTTATCATTAAAAAAATAACAATATGCAATATAATCAAGCCAGATTTTATATTTTGGATAGAATACCTAATAAGCATTTAGTTTAGTTAATTAATTGACATAATTAACCATTTTGGTTAATATATTAGTATAAAAGGTTATATATGGAGAAAAAAGTATCCCATTATGATTTGTCTTTGATCAAAAAGATGATTAATGATGATGATTATTTTATAACAGGTAGTGCAAGAGTAGATTATACTTCTCTTGGTTTTGATGATAATGATGCTATAGATATAGTTATAAGTTTAACACAAAAAGATCTATATAAATCTATGACAACTTATCAAGACAATAAAATATGGCAAGATGTTTACACTAAAATTGTAAATAATATAAGTCTGTATATAAAACTCCAAATAACTCAAAAAGCGATAATAATATCATTTAAGGAACGAACATGAAAAATTGTCCTATTTGTAACGGTACTGTAGAATATACAACAAAAAGTATCACCCATACATACAAAGATCATAAGAAACAGATAGATCAGTCAGGCTATTATTGTAAGAACTGTGGAGAATCTTTTTTATCTCCAAAAGATCTAAAATCAACCCAAAAAGATATATCAAATTTTAAAAGAGAAGTGGATCATCTACTGACAACAGAAGAACTAAAAAGGATAAGAAAAAAGTCCCACCTCACACAGCAAGAAGCAGCCAACATCTTTGGTGGAGGTGTAAGAGCCTTTCATAAGTATGAAACTGCAGAAGTAACACAAAGCAAACCATTGGATATACTTTTTAGACTTATTGATTCTGATAAGATCACGGTTGAGGATATAAAGCAGGTGACTTTGTAGTAAAATATTTTACGACAAATAAATGACATCTTGGTGGTATTTTACTTATTTTGGTTATTAATTGGTTTTTTAATGCAAAAATCGGAGCCATCCGGAAGCTCAGCCGGTTATCATTCGGAAGGCTAGCCGGAGTTGATTCGGAAAGCTAGCCGGTCAACATCCGGAAGAAAATGATAAAAGACCGGCTGGATGAAATCC
>JAYEKV010000178.1:0-14641 GCA_034716855.1 Campylobacterota bacterium
GCCTTATATAATTTTAAGAATTGTAGAGTTAGTATAGTTAAGACTTATACAGAATAACTCCACTTTCTATGTGAGATGAGTATGCAAATTGATCAAAAAATGCAAATTTTTCTATTTTATGTGTGCTTATAAGTTCTTTTAGATCTCGATGTAGTGTTTCAGGATTGCATGATATATAAATAATTTGATCAAAATCACCACACAACTCTCTTGTAGTATCATCTAAACCTGCTCTTGGAGGGTCTACAAAGATCGTTGAGAAGTTATAGTCATCTAGCATCACATCTTCTTGTTTCATCCTTCTAAATTCTCTTACGCCGTTTCTAGCTTCTACAAACTCTTCACTGCTCATTCTTATAAATTTTATATTTTCTATATTATTAAATGTACAATTCTCTTTTGCTGAATTAATTGATGTTTTACTTATCTCAGTGGCTAGCACTTTATTGAAGCTTTTTGAGAAAGGTATGGTAAAATTACCACCGCCACAGTAGAGTTCACAAAGATCGCCATTGTGTTTTGAATTGTTTATCGCCCATTCAATCATCTTCTCATTTACTTTTTGATTTGGCTGGGTAAAGCCACCCTCTTTATAATGAAAATTATACTTATTATTATTTATAGTTAGAGTATCTTCTATATACTCTTTTGATACAACAACTTTTTGTTTTCTACTTCTTCCTATAAGATTTATCCCTAAAGATTTTTCTATCTCTTTTGCTTTTTTAGTCCAGTTTTCATCAAGTTTTCTGTGATATATAAGAGTTACTAGCATATCATCTGTTGTTGAACCTAAAAACTCTACAGCAAATACTTTTAAACTAAATACCTCATCATCATTTAGTATTGTTATAAGCTTTGGCATAATCTGTGCTATGTGATCGCTAACTATACTACAGCTTTTTATAGTAAATGGTTTTTTCTCTTTATTGTTCATGGCATAATGTATTGTTACTTTATCATTATCACCAAATTCTTTCCAAAGCCTAAACTCGACTCTGTTTCTAAAAGCACCATCTTTACTTTCTATAACATTATATTCACCGTCATATATATCTAAAAATCTATTTTTTTCTATATCTAATTTGATATCAAGCTGTCCTTTATAGGTGTTACCGCCTAGATTACAGCTTCCACATATGCCAAAATATTCACAAGTCATTACTCTTCAACCTTTTTTGTTATCTTAGTTAAACAAATAGAGCTATCTTTTAAAATTTGTTCATTTTTTTCTACTACTTCACTAATATGCTCAATAGTTTTTATGTGACTTACTACTCTTTTTTTCATATTGTAGTTTTTAACATGTTTTTTTAATATCTTAGAGTATTTGTTATAGTTTCTTGAACCTTTTTCAAAAGTTGCCAGTTTTTTTTGTATTTTTATTATATCTCTTGGTATTGTATCTTCAGCCATTTTATTTATTCTCTACTTTCTAAACCTTTTAAATATATTGTCAAAATCTATCTCTACTTTACAATGTAAATCTTCAATTGTATACTTCTCTTCTGTCATATCACCTTGTTTATCATATTTACCATCTTTTAGTTTATATAATTTTGCTTTTAGGTCATCCGGATATGCTATGATATAGTAAGGTACTTTTTCATTTTCATAGATCTCAAACTTAATTTTTTCATCTCTTTGTGCAGTTAATGGAGATATAACCTCTATAATCACTTGCGGTGCTTTTGTGATATATTTTTCATTGAGTTCGCTACACAACATAACCACATCAGGTCTAACAGTAGTTGAATCATCTATTTTCCAGTCTAATTCACTTGCAACTAGACAATTAGGAGAATCCAAAATCTCTTTTGTCAATTCAAAAGCAAACATATTTGCAATTAACTGATGATCTTTTACTGGACTTGGAGACATTGCATAAGGGATACCACCTATAAGTTCCCAATCACCTTGCCATAATTTATAATCATCATAAGTATAGTTTGGAAGATATTCATGTTTTAAAGCACCCATAGTCAAATCCTTTTATATCTTTTGTGTTATTATACCACATGATTAATGAAAGCTTTAAACAACAACTAAACACTCTGCTAAACTGTGATTTGAAATCTTTATATCCACTTGCAAGGGAACTAAACAGAAAACTATACTTTTTCGTTGGTCCAACAAACAGCGGTAAAACATATAAAGCTATGGAAGAATTAAAACAAGCAGATACGGGAACTTATCTGGCACCTCTTAGACTTTTGGCACTTGAGAACTATGAAAGTTTAAAAGCTGATAATATAAAAGCTTCTCTTATTACAGGGGAAGAGGAGATATTTGACGAAGAGGCAGGACATATCTGTTCAACTATTGAGATGATCAACTATAACTTGGAAGTTGATGTATGTGTAATAGATGAAGTACAGATGCTTGCTGATGAGGACAGAGGCTGGGCTTGGGTAAATGCCATCCTTGGGAGTCCTGCATCTAAAGTTATCATGACGGGAAGTGTAAACGCCCTTGATATTGTAAAAAAAATAGCTTCCTATTTAGGTGAAGAGCTTGAAGTAGTTAAGTTCAAAAGAAAGAACCCTATAGAAGTTCTGCCAAAACATACAAACCTAAAAGATATAGAAAAAGCAACTGCACTTATAGCATTTAGTAGAAATGATGTACTTAAACTAAAAGCTAAGCTAAGTAAATTTCATACTGTATCAGTACTATACGGTAATCTAAGCCCCGAAGTTAGAAGAGAGGAGGCAAAAAGATTTCGTGAGGGTAAAAGTGATATATTAATAGCTACCGATGCTATAGCTATGGGTCTAAATCTTCCTATAAAAACTTTGCTATTTACTACAGATACAAAGTTTGATGGCATTAGCAAAAGAAAACTCATCTCAAATGAAGTTATACAAATAGCAGGTCGTGCGGGAAGATACGGTCACCACGAGATAGGTCATATAGGTGCCACTTCAAGATCAGTTCTAGAGCATATAGATCATACATTTCACTCCCCTATGCATACTATAAAAGCTCCTGTATGTGTAAAAGCCACTCAGTCTCAAGTAGAAGAGCTATCTACTTTTTTAAATACAAAAAGCCTCACAAAAATTCTTATGTACTTTACAAAACATATGAGATATGACGGTCCTTTTAAAGCTGTAAATGTAAAAACAATGATAGAACTAGCAAATATACTAGATGAAAAAACACATATGACTCTTGAAGATAAATATATGTTAGCTTCTGCTCCTATAAATACAAGATCGCCACTTATAAAAAATGGGTATATAAAATATGTAAATGCCGTACTAAACCATAAAGTTATAAAATATGTAGCAACCACAAAAACCTTTGGTATAGCAAAGACGCAGATGGAACTACTTCAAGCGGAAGATGAAGTAAAAAAGATCTCACTTTATCTTTGGCTCTCATATAAGATGCCAAACCTTTTTCCAGATAAAGAGAAAGCTGAAAAGCTAAGGTACGAGATAAATAACTTCTGTGAGAATTCACTAAAGTCAAATAAACTTCTTAAACCAAACCATCAAAGGAAAAGAACCTTTAGAAAAGATGGTGACAGAAAGAAAGATAATAGAAACCCAAATAGTCAAAAAAGAGGCAGAAATCAAAACCGAACTAAAGATAGTGAAGAACCAAATAAAAGATCAAAAGATTCAGGAAGAAGAGGTTCAAGAAGAAGAAGCCGTTAGGTCATTTTTTATTTAACTTCTTTTTGGATATAATAGATACTACTTAAACTTATAAAGAGAAATTATTATATGAAAAACGATCTATCTATTATTATACTTGCTGCTGGTGCCGGAACTCGGATGAAATCAACTCTTCCAAAAGTATTACATAAGATCTCAGGATTTGAGATGCTTTACTACTCTATACTTGAAGCAAAAAAATTAAGTGACGATATAACCGTAGTACTTTATCATCAAGCAAAGCTTGTACAAGAAACTATGGAACAATACTTTGATGACATAAATTTTTCACTACAAGACCATGCAAATTATCCAGGAACCGGTGGTGCTGTTATGGGTATAAAACCAAAGTATGAAAAAACGCTTGTACTAAATGGAGATATGCCTCTTATAGAAGCTAATGAGTTAGAAAAACTTGTTGGTGAAGATGCTATTACGATGTCTATACTTGCACTTAATGATGCTACGGGTTACGGAAGAGTTATAATAGATCAAAACAATCATGTACAAAAAATCGTTGAGCAAAAAGATTGTAATGATGGGGAGCTAAAAGTTACTACTGCAAATGCAGGAATATACTGTTTTGATACAAACTTCTTACTTGATACACTTCCAAAACTCTCAAATGACAATGCCCAAGCAGAATACTACATAACAGACCTAGTAGAGATGGCAATAGATCAAAAACTAAATGTTACACCTGTAGCTGTTAGTGAAGAGAACTTCAAAGGGGTAAATTCTAAATTTGATTTAGCAAATGCAGAAGTTATCCACCAAAACAGAATCAAGAGAAACTTCATGGCAAACGGCGTAATTATGAGACTGCCTGATACTATCTATATAGAGTACGGTGTACAAATAGAGGGTGAATCTATTTTAGAAAATGGTGTAACTCTTCTTGGAAATACAAAGATAGTAAACTCTCACATCAAAACTAATACAGTAGTAGAAGACAGTACACTTAAAAACTCTGACGCAGGACCAATGGCTAGAATCAGACCAAACTCAAAGCTTACAGATACTCATATAGGTAACTTCGTAGAAACCAAAAAAGCTACACTAAACGGCGTAAAAGCAGGACACTTGGCATACTTAGGCGACTGTGAAATAGACAGCGGTTCAAATATAGGAGCAGGAACGATCACCTGTAACTATGACGGGAAAAACAAATATAAAACAACTATAGGAAAAAATGTATTTGTAGGTTCAGATACTCAGCTTATAGCTCCCATAACTATAGAAGATGATGTAATGATAGCAGCAGGTACAACCGTAACATCAGATGTAAAAAGCGGTGACCTGGCACTAACAAGAACAAAACAAAAAACTATCACAGGATTTTTCTATAAATTCTTTGGGAAAAAATAAATTTGGTAATATTATGACAAAGAATGAAATTTTAAAAACTCTAAAGATTATTAAAACAGATTTTAAAAATACCGGCATAGATATAATAGGTATCTTTGGAAGTGTAGCAAAAGATACGGCTACAAAAAATAGTGATATTGATATTTTATATGATACTATAAAAGGTATCGAAAATCTACATGATAAAAAACTATTATTAAAAGAAAAACTTGAAAATGTATTTGGAACAAAAGTTGATCTAGCGAGTAGAAAATATCTTAAAACATATGTAAAAGATGAAATTATGAAAGAGTTGATCTATGTCTAATATCAAGCAAAATTTACTAGGAATTTTAGAATCAGTAGAAAAAATAGAATTTTATTCTTCAGACTTTAATGATGGTGAAGATTTTTATTATGATTCTAAAAGCTTTGATGCAACAATGATGCAATTTGTAGTTATAGGTGAAATGATTAGTAAGCTTAGTGTTGATTTTAAACAAAAACATAATGATATACCTTGGGTTAAAATAAAAGACTTTAGAAATATAATTGCCCATGACTATTTTGGCATAGATTCTGATGAGATTTGGGATATTATTCAAAATAAAATAAAACCTTTAAAAAATGATATAATAAATTTACTAAATGAGATAAATAAATGATAAAAATACTTGAAAATAAAAATATATTAGTTGCAGTTACAGGAAGCATAGCAATTTATAAATCACTTGAACTTATTAGACTTTACAAAAAAGCAGGTGCTAATGTAAAAGTGATTATGACAAATGGAGCTAAAAAATTTATCAATCCTCTGACTTTTGAAACTATCTCACAAAATAAAGTTTTAGATGATACGAACGAAGATTGGTCTACAGATACCATTAACAACCATATAGCTATAGGAAAATGGGCTGAAATATTTGTAATAGCTCCATGTACTGCAAACACTATAAATAAACTAAGCAATGGACTAGCTGATAATATTTTAACTCAAACTGCTTTGGCGTATCCAAGGGTTAAACTTCTATGCCCTGCTGCAAATACTAACATGATGCACAACCCTTTTACAAAAGCCAGCCTAAAGATGCTGAAACTTTGTAACTACAAACTAATAGATACCGTTTCAAAAGAGCTTGCTTGTAAAGATGTGGGGGATGGTGCTATGGCTGAAGTTGAGGATATATTCCATGCAACAGCAAGAGAACTTCTAAAAGACTCTTATTGGGAAAATAGAAAAGTCGTATTAAATGGCGGAGGTACAATAGAAAAAATAGATGATGTAAGATATATAAGTAATTTTAGCAGCGGTAAAATGGCCGTAAACCTTGCAACAGCACTTTACTATAAAGGTGCTGATGTATGCTTGGTAACCACTAGTGATATAGAGATGCCAAAAGCTATCCATACTATAAAAGTGCAAAGCTCTAATGAGATGCTTCAATACTGTAATGATTCTTTAAGAGTTGCCAGACGAGGAAAAATGTCTGATGCAACACTTATGGATAACTCAGCTATGCAGTTAATACAAAAGAAACCATACTTTTTTGCCGTAGCTGCAGTTAGTGACTATATACCAAAATTCCCACAAGAGGGAAAAATGAAAAAAGATGATATAGGTGAAGAGTGGAACCTTTCATTAAAGAAAAATGTTGATCTTCTAAATTCACTTGATAGTGAAGGTATCTATACAATAGGTTTCAAAGCTGAGATGGATAAAGATCAAGCAAAAACCAATGCTAAAAATATGTTGATAAATAAAGAACTTGACGGTGTTTGTTTAAATATAATTGATGAAAAGAATAATTTTGGAAGTGAAGAGAACACTCTTGAGTTAATCACACAAAATAAAGATACAAATATTCAAACTGCATCTAAACTTGATATATCGATACAACTTCTAGATATTTTAAAAGGAGAGTTAGGTGAATAGTACCCCTAATCATGTTGCTATAATTATGGATGGTAACGGTCGTTGGGCTAAAGAACAAGGACTAAATAGAACCGCAGGACATGAAAAAGGGGCAAAAGTTGTAAGAGAGATCACTACGCATTGTTCTAATATTGGATTAAAATATCTTACCTTGTATGCTTTTAGTACAGAAAACTGGAATCGTCCAAAACTTGAGGTTGAATTTTTAATGAAACTTTTGGAAAAATATTTTAAAAGTGAACTTCCTGTCTATTTGGATAATAATGTAAAATTTAAAGCTATAGGTGATAAAAGTAGATTCTCAAAAAAACTTCAAAATGTTATAAACGATACGGAAGAGAAAACAAAACACTGCACTGGTCTTACTCAAATACTTGCACTAAACTACGGAAGCCGTGATGAGATCACAAGAGCCGTAAAAAAATTAAATGAACAAAACCTTGAAGTAAATGAACAAAATATAGAATCTTGCCTTGATACTGCAGGTATACCTGATGTGGATCTTCTTATTCGAACAAGTGGAGAGGTTAGGATATCAAACTATCTTTTATGGCAGTGTGCTTATGCTGAAATGTTCTTTACTCAAACATATTGGCCTGAATTTTCAACTATGGAGTTTGATGATATAATATCTGACTTTAACAAAAGGGAGAGAAGATTTGGTGGAGTTTAGTGTATTTGTCATAGGGGCAATGCTTGGATCATTTTTTAATATGCTAATATATAGGTTACCTCTTGGTATATCTTTGGTAGACCCTAAAAGATCAAGCTGTCCCACCTGTGGACACACAATAAAATGGTATGAAAATATACCTATCATCTCTTATACACTGGTACTCAAAGGAAGGTGTGGAGGATGTAAAGAAAAAATATCTTCCACATATCTTATAGTCGAACTTATAACAGCATCAGTAACTCTACTTGTCTTTAATAAAATTGGTTTTGCAATAGAAAATATCTCAGTATATCTTCTTTTTTATACACTTATCATACTATCTTTTATTGATCTTAAATTTAAGGCTGTGCCTGATTATCTCTTAATTTTAGCACTTGTTTTTGCGTTGTTTGTACCAAATGTGGACTTTGCAACACTATTTATGTTTGCAGGGGCAATTGTACTTTTAGAACTTTTTGTAACATACTATATACAAAATATTAAAGCAAAAATACTAAAAGATGATTCTTTAAAGGATCAAAGATCAATGGGTGAAGGTGATATACCTATAGTTGCAGTTATAGGAGGTATTCTTGGACTAAAACTTGGTATACTGGCTATGTTTCTAAGTGCTGTTTTTGCTATTATACCTTCTTTAGTAAATTCTGTTATAAAAAAAGATATTGAGACACCTTTTATACCTTTTTTGGCACTTGGCTTCTTTACGGTATATATCTTTGATGATAAAATTCTAAATATAATAGGTAACATATTTTAATGAAAAATCTAAAACAATATCTATTTTTGACATATTCTCAAACATTCTTTCCAATATTCTTAATACTTTATATAGTTACATCTATTGTATACCTTGTAAAGATAGCATCACTAACTTCTGTGATACAGATAAATTTTTTAGAACTTCTTGAACTTTATTTATATACTGTACCTACAATTATATTTTATACTCTTCCTGTATCTATATTTATATCTTTAGCACTCACCTTTACAAAACTTTCCAGCGAATATGAGATGATAGTTATAACAAGCTTTGGTCTTGACCCATTAAAAGTAGTAAAACTTTTCATACCGCATCTTACAGTATTGACATTTTTTTTACTTATAAATGCTTTGGCTCTTGTACCAAAAGGAGCTACAATGAATCAGGCTTTTATAGAGAAGAAAAAAACTGAAGCCAAATTCAATATAAAAGCAAGTGAATACGGACAACAATTTGCACAATGGCTTATCTATGTTGAAAAAGAAAAACACGGAATCTATGAAGATATTGTTTTATTTAACAATACCCCTGATGACGATACCATAGTTATAGCCAAAACTGCCACTTTAGATAACAACGGTGATATACTAAGCCTAAATCTTATAAACGGTAAAGTTATTAAATCAAAAGATGAGATCGATCAAGTTGATTTTAAAAAGATGACAATAAATAATGAGATAATAGTATACGGAAACCTTAACACCTTTGATGACCTGATTCAGTACTGGAGCAATATTGATCAAAATCAGAAAAAAATGTATAAGTTTACTTTTTCTATTTTAGTTTCACTTTTACCTATTACATCTATACTGTTTATTATCTCCATAGGCTATTTCAATCCTAGATATGACAAAAACAGAACAACTCTATACGGAGTGATACTAATAGCCGTATATATTATAGCAACTCAAAAACTTGCAACAAAGTTTACTATTTTAGAGTTGTCTTATATCCCTGTAGTGTGGATGATTGCTAGTGCCTATCTATACAAAAAATTGATAAAAAGCCACTACTAAACTATGAAGATAAAACTTACCATAAGCTATGACGGCTCACAATTCTTTGGTTCAGCTATACAGCCTGACCAAGTGACCGTTCACTCTAAACTATTAGATGCTTTTAAGATATTAAAAATAGATCCAAAGCTAAATATGAGCGGTCGAACAGACCGAGATGTTCACGCTTTTAGACAGATTATATCTTGTGATGTTCCAGAACACTGGAGAGGTGAATTTAAGAACTTTAAAAAAGTTTTAAATAAGTTATTGCCAAATTCAATACTAATAAGAAATATAACAGAAGAGTCTTCTGATTTTCATGCTAGATTTTCAGCTAAAAAAAGAGAATACAGATACCTTTTTACAGATAAAAAACTCACCCCCTTTAATGCCAACTATATAAGCTACTATGAAACAATAGATGAAGATATTATAAAAGAGGCTATAAAAATACTAGAAGGTGAACATGACTTTGAATACTTTAGTAAAAAAGGTAGTGAACCTGCAACTACCATAAGAGAGATATATAAAATAAGATTTTATAAACATAAAGATATCTATGTATTAAATTTTCAAGCAAACTCTTACTTAAGAAGTCAAATAAGGATGATGGTTGATTTTGTTTTGAAAATCTCTAGGGGTAAATTAACTCTTGATGACCTTCAAAAACAACTAAGAAAAGATAAACTTATCTCTTGGACACTAGCTAGTCCACATGGGCTTTATCTAAGCAATATAACTTACTAACTGATCTTTATATAAGTTATCTCACTGCTAGCCCCTAACCTCATAGGTGGACCCCAGAAACCTGTACCTTTATTTACATAGATTTGTGTATTTTCGTTATGTGTGTAAAGCCCTGCAAGATAAGGCTGTACTAGTTTTACCAAAGCTCTAAATGGATATATCTGTCCACCATGCGTATGACCGCTAAGTACAAGATCCACTTCACTTGTAACCTCATCAATAAATCTAGGCTGATGTGCCAGTAGTACTGTTGGAGAATTTTTATCAATATCTTTTAACGCTTTTTTTATATCAGGCTTGTGATGACCTGTTCTATATCCCATCACATCATAAACCCCTGCGAGATTAAAGCCATCTTTATCATCACCTATATAAACTGAATCATTTTCAAGTACTGTTATATCTAAATTTTTAACTTCAGCTATAATATTTTCTAGCCCATGGAAATACTCATGGTTACCAATTATAAAATATGTACCGTAAGTAGATTGTAGTTTTTTAAGCTCATTTAGTGCTGGGCGTGCGTAAGGTAGAGCAACATCCACCATATCACCGGTGATCACAACAATATCTGGTTTTAAGAGATTTACTTTTGTTACTAACTTTTGAATAAACTCCTTATCTATAAGTCCACCTATATGTATATCACTTAACTGCACTATTGAATAAGAATTTTTTAACCCTTTTAATTTTACATCTACTTTTTCAAGTTCAATAGTTCTTGCTTCATAAATAGATCGACCACTCAAGCCCAAAACAATGGCAATGGAAGAGTAGTCAAGACTCTTTTTAAAAAACTCTCTCCTTTTATCAGATAATGGAACTTTTTTTATAAAAGTATGGGAGATATCATACAGTAAAGCCGTACAAAATATAAGAAACACTATCCCTATAGGAAGTGAGAGTAAAAAGAAAAGCCAGTTTGGCATAGCAGGATTGTATCTGGCAAACATATAGCCTATAATACCCACAAAATTTATCCATAAAAATATCTTCATATATTTTTTATACTTTTGTTTTATATGAAGATGATCTATAAATCTTTTTGATATATAATAGTTAAGTAATGCAAATACCGATAAAAACACTGTAGCAAATATAATAAATCTCATTTAAAACCCTTGAAAATTATTATCTATTATAGTATAAAATATCCAAAAAAACACAATTCAAAACTTTTCACCTTACTTATGGTAAAATACGCGAAATATAAAGATCAAAAGAAAATCAAGGGAATAAAATGTCAGCAATTACAAGATTTGCACCTAGTCCAACTGGATACCTTCACATTGGAGGTCTTAGAACTGCACTTTACAGTTACCTATGGGCTAAAAAAACAGGCGGTGAATTCAAACTCCGAATCGAAGATACAGACCAAAGTAGAAATAATGAAGATGCAGTAAAAGCTATACTTGAAGCATTTGAATGGGTTGGTATGCCTAGCGATTGTGAGATAGAGTACCAATCAAAGAGAACAGATATATACAAAAAGTATATCGACCAACTTTTAGAAGAGGGAAAAGCATACAAGTGTTATATGAGTAGAGATCAACTTGATGCCTTAAGAGCAAGCCAAGAAGCTGCTAAAGAAACTCCAAGATATGACGGTACATGGAGACCTGAAGATGGTAAAATATTACCTGAAATACCAGCAGATATTGAGCCGGTTATAAGAATAAAAGCTCCGCTAGAGGGTACTATAGAGTTCCAAGACGGTGTAAAAGGACTTATGAAGTTTGAAGCAAATCAAGTTGATGACTTTGTTATAGCAAGAGCAAACGGTATGCCTATATACAATTTTGTTGTTGCAGTTGATGATGCACTAATGGAGATGACTGATGTATTAAGAGGTGATGACCACCTTTCAAATACTCCAAAGCAGATAGTAGTTTATAATGCACTTGGATTTGATCTGCCTACATTCTACCATATGCCTATGATAAACAATCCTGCTGGTAAAAAACTATCTAAAAGAGATGGTGCAATGGATGTAATGCAATACAAAAGAGACGGTTATTTACCTGAAGCACTTTTAAATTTCTTAGTAAGACTTGGTTGGTCAAATGGTGACCAAGAGATATTTAGTATGGATGAGATGCTTTCCCTGTTTGATCCAAACAATATCAACAAATCAGCTTCAGCATACAACCAAGAGAAACTTGACTGGTTAAATGCACACTATATAAAAAATGTACCAAACACAAGACTGGCAGAAGATCTAAAGTCACACGAATGTGAGATACACGGGCATGATAAAAAAGAGATGGTACTAGACCTTTGTAAAGAGAGAGCAAACACTCTTGTAGAACTAAAAGATGCTATAGAAAATATCTTGGATATACCTACGGCTTATGATAAAAAAGGTGCTAAAAAATTCATCAAAGAGGGAACTGTAGATATGTTAAATAACTACATGAGTCTGCTAGAAGAAAATAAAACACTTCATACACCTGTAGATATTGAAGATATTACAAAACCATTTATACAAGAAAATGGACTAAAATTCCCACAGCTTTTCCAACCAATAAGAATATCTCTAACTGGTGGAACAAATGCACCATCTGTTTATGACATCATAGCAGTTTTAGGTGTAGAGGAAACAATCACAAGAATCAATAATGCAATAGAAGCAAACTTCGGTAAAGAGGAAGAATAATGATAAAAATTTGGCACAACAACAGATGTAGTAAAAGTAGAGAAGCAAAAGCTATCCTAGAAGAAAATGGATCTGAGTTTGAAACTTTTGAGTACTTAAAAAATGAATTTACAAAAGAGGATATAAAAGATATCGTATCTAAGCTTGGTATATCTGATGTAAGAGATATGCTAAGAAAAAAAGAAGCTGAATACAAAGAGCTAGATATAGCAAATGAGCAAAAAACTCAAGATGAGATAATAAACTTGATTGTAGCAACTCCTAAACTAGTAGAGAGACCTATCATCATAAAAGATGACAAAGCTGTTATAGCTAGACCTATGGAAAATCTTACAGAGCTTTTAGGTAACTAACATGAAAAATAAAAAGTATTTTTTAAAAAAAATATCTAACTACGCAGTTGTAGGTGGTCTTGGTGCTTCACTAGCTTTAGGACTTACAGGCTGTGAACAAAAACCTACTGGTGGAGAGATGAGCGAAGCTGCTCAAAAGCAAGGTGCTTTTGTAATAGTAGAGAAAGACCCCACTGGAGCTCATAAAATAGTAGATGAGTTTCCAAGTACAACTACTACAATTGTTTTAAGAGAAGACGGTAAAGAGAGAATACTTTCAAAAGCTGAAGTTGATGCTTTAGTAGCTGCTGAAGCAAAAAAAATTGATGAAGGTACATCAAATCTTACAAACTCAAATAGCATGGGTGGTATGAGCTTAGGTGAAACACTTTTAGCTTCAGCTGCTGGTGCAATTATAGGTAGCTACATAGGTAGTAAACTGTTCAACAATCAAAACTACCAAAATCAAAGAAAAGCCAGCTACAAAAGTCCTTCAACATACTCAAAAAGTGTAAATAGCTTCAATAAAGCAAAAAGTTCAACTTCGAAAACAGCTTCAAGCAGTAAAAAAAGTGGTTTCTTTGGAAGCTCTAAAACATCAACTTCTAGAAGTTCTTTTGGTGGTTAATCAATGCAGTTAAAAAAACTAAATCCACTAACAGAACAGTATCTTGAATCTATAGGCTTCACTTGGCATACTGACATAGATAAATCATCATACATAAGTGATGAGGTCGTAACTATAACAGAACAAGAAGCAGAAGGCTACTACAACGCAGCTAATGAACTGTACGATATGTACTGCGAAGCTGCACAATATGTGATAGACAACAATCTTTTCCATGAACTTGACATCCCTTTTAATCTTGTAGAGATCATCAAAGCCTCATGGGACAATGATGTACACTGGCATCTGTACGGAAGATTTGACCTTGCAGGTGGAATAGATGGCAAACCTATAAAACTAATTGAGTTCAACGCAGATACACCAACAGCACTTTTTGAAACAGCTATCATCCAATGGGCTATGTTAAAGTACAATGACCTTGATGAATCAAGCCAATTCAACTCTTTATACGAGGCTATAAAAGACAACTTCAAAAGATTTATCACACTTGATGGTGATATTGAGAAATTTGAAGAGTACTACAAAGATCTAAATTGGAAGATACTTTTCTCTTCAGTAAAAGGGAATGATGAAGAGGAACACACTACAAAACTACTACAACATATGGCAAGTGAAACTGGATATGAAACTGACTTTTCATATATAGATGAGGTACAGTTCAGTGATGAAGGAGTAAGTAAAGATGGAAAACTATTTGAATTTTGGTTCAAGCTTATACCTTGGGAAGATATAGCTATAGATGAAGGGGAACTTGCAGTTATTTTAACTGAACTTTTAAACAACCAAAAAGCTATCATCTTCAATCCAGCATATACGCTACTATTCCAAAGTAAAGGGATACTAAAAGTGCTGTGGGATCTATATCCAAACCATCCACTACTACTAGAAACATCTTTTGA
>JAYEKV010000179.1:0-3671 GCA_034716855.1 Campylobacterota bacterium
ATAGTTCTTCAGCTTCAATTGTTTCATTTATATTTTTCCCAATCTCGTAAAGTTTATTATAAATTTTTGTTTGTTTAGTGTTAATAGTATATATCTCTTCAGAGGTTACTTGTACGATATTTGACAATGCTTTAATGGTATCTTCATGTTGACTACTACCATCAACAGAAACATTGTATTTTATATCTTTCTTGGCTACCTCGTCACTTTCACTTAAAGCTAGTATTGTTAAAGTTTGATTTAACAACTCTCTTTTTTTCCCTGTAAAAAATTCTCCATATGTAAAAAAGCCTGAGGTTGGTGCTATACTATTATAAGGTAATGTTTCATTTGCAATATCATTTGGCATAAATCTTCTTCTAGCCATACAAGAGTATAAAAAGATCGTTTCTATAGGATAAGTAGAAATTTTATCCATTGAACTATTGGAAGATGATAAAATCGCATGACTATCTCCATATGCAAACTGAACAATATCACCATTTTTAAAATTTCCTGCAAATACTAAAGAACCATCCTCATTTTTAGCCAATGCAGCTCTGGCAATACTTAGACCGTCTCTTTTGATAATAAGAGGAAATTCAATACCAACTGCGGGAAGTTTTTTCGAAACACCTTCCCCTAAATAGTATTGATAAGTATCAGTTGCCGTTTTATTATCAATTGTATATACTCTGTTTTTATCACATTTAGTGACAATCATCTCTCTACCAATAGGCAACCAATTAAAATTATAGTCAGTATATATATGAAGTGACTCTGAGCTTAAAGAGATACCTACAGCACCATTTGTATATATATTTTCTTTATCAAATACAAGTGTTTTTTCAAATTTTGCATTGTCACTGGCTAACCCGCCTGATACAATCACCTTATCATTAAAAGATGAGATTCCGTTTAAAAACTCTTCCCCGTTTCCGGTAAGACCATCAATAAAAGAGATAATTAGTTTAGTATCTTTTTGTATTAAATTCTTAGCTAACTTTTCACCTGCATCAAAATAATCATCAAACTCATCTGTTATATATGTTTTTATTTTTGTGTGTTCTAGCTTTGTAAAAGTAACTACACTATTATCGGTTGATACTAAACCATCTTTGATTAATCCGTCTGTAGTGCTCCCTATTAATGATGCATTGGGGTATAGTCTATTTAAAAATTTTAGTTTAGCTCTTATAAATTCTTCATCAGTATAAGATGTGAAAAACTGTATCATCAGTTTTTCTGAATCTTCAATTTGCTTTTTTGCAATAAAGTCCTCTAACTCTTTTTCACTATTGAAGTATGTATTATAAGTAATCATATCCTACAACCATATCTCCACTTCTAAACAATCATCGCCGCAAGCGATAGACTTTGTCATTTTTGTTTTATATCCAACTTTAGATCTTCTCATCTTTCTAAAGCCCTCTTCTGTTTCTATTTTTTCACCATTTACAAGGTCAGTATTGTATATAAGCTGCATAAGTCCTGTAAACCCGCCGCTGTTTGCCCAATGTACCGGATATTCTGACTTACCGTACATTCTCATATAACTTAGATCTTCAAAATCGTTATAGTTCCTAAATACAGCTTTTTGTTCTGAAAGCTCTACAGCAGTATGATAACCCCATCCCATAGTATTTACCAAAGAGGCCAAACCTTTTATCCAATCCTCTTTTGTTTTAAGGTAAGGTTTTACTGCACCTTCCCATTCTGGACTTGTCATGATACCACCATATGTAAAGAATCCGCAAGCATGTCCAGCCTCCATTAAAAGCTCTCCAGCTAATGTCACTCCATAATCACCGGCAACCTCAGTCATCTTATGCACAAATTCAAACTGTAATCTGTTAACATAATCACTTTGATTTCTAACTATATATACTCCAAAAGCAGGGATAAGTCCTATCTCATTTCCTACCATTGTAGCATGTGCCCCTAAAAATGCCTTAGTAACATCTTCTTCATACTCCCAGTCAATTTTTAGTTTTGGTACATCTTTAAATTGTGTAGGCTGTTTTGGCGGGTATATATCAAAGTTTCTCTCACCAATCTTTACTATATGAGTATTAACTTCATCACCACATGCCATACATGTAGTTTGGTAAGCTTCAATATCTTTTAGCTCTTTTTTATAAATCACAGCATACGCAGCAGCCAAAAAACCGCTTGTATAATAATCTACAGACTTGTCACTTTTACCAAACTTCATCTCCCATGTTTTTGAAAAAAATGATTTGGTGGTTTTTAGTTCACAACCATTCTCATCCATACAATCCAAATTGATCAATCCATACCCAAAACACTTGTAAATATCTTCAGCCATTCTTTTAGATTCTTCAACATTTAAACCATCACATAAATTTGTCAGCTGATAGTGTAAAGAATCAGCTGCACTTCCAATCAAAAACTTACTGCTATCTATATAGTCTGCATCTAAAATAGTTCTTTGAAGATTTGTAATATAATGATGACAGTGAAATATCATCGCTTCACCGCCAATTTCTAAATAATTGTGTTCTTCATCAAACTTATAATCATGTATATTAAACATATTTTACCCCTACTAGTTCTTCTGCTTTGGTTACAATAAGATCATATACTTCTGTAGAAACTTCAATTGTTTCAGAATTTTCAATCATTTTGCTTGTTAGTTTTAAGTTCTCTTTTATAAGATTTGGCATAACCTTCATCAAAATTCTATCGTATATATTTGCATCACCATTTTGTTTTGCCCACTTAAATATTGGTTTTATATCTTTTCTCATATTTTTTAATCCTTTTTATTAAATCTAAATCCTAAAAATTGATTTATTTCGTCCTGCCTCTTTTGCTTCATATAACGCTTCATCAGCTTTTTGAAGCAGATAATCTATATTTGGCATATTTTCATTATACTTTGCAATTCCTCCACTTATTGTACAGGCTATTGTTGTTTCAAAATTTACACTTATCTCAATCTGCTGAACTTTTTTCCTTATAACTTCCAATAGTTCAAATACACTATCATCACTATTAGAGTTCAGTAGTATTGCAAATTCTTCACCACCCATTCTACCTAAGATCATCTCTTCACTCAAAGATTCATCTATAGTTTGTGCAACTTGTTTTATCACTTTATCACCAACAGGATGTCCATGTGTATCATTGATATTTTTAAATTTATCTATATCTATCATAATAGAATATAAATTCTCTTTTTGTGTTTCAAATTTATCTATTGCAAGTTCAAAAAATTTTCTTCTATTATATATATTTGTCATTGGATCATAATATGCACAGTATTCAAGTTTTTGTATTGTTTGCTGAAGTTGTAAATTAATTTTTACTCTAGCTAGTAACTCAACAGGTCTAAACGGTTTTGTAACATAATCAGATGCACCTAGATTATATGCTTTTGCTATTGAGACATTATCAGTACTTGCCGTGATAAAAAGTATTGGTATATTTTTTGTATTTTCATTAGCCTTTAGCCTTCTACATACTTCATATCCGTCAATCTCAGGCATCATTATATCAAGTAAAATAAGATCTATTTCTCTTTTTTCTACTGCTTTTAAAGCTTTTTCCCCTGATAGTGCCGGAATAATATTATATTTGTTTTCTGTTTTTATTTTATTAAATAGGTTTATTAAAATATCTATATTAGATTTTTCATCATCAACTATCAGTATATTCTGTATACAGTC
>JAYEKV010000180.1:0-14585 GCA_034716855.1 Campylobacterota bacterium
CTCCTGCAAAATTTTTATATATTAGAGCTAATTATATTTTACTTTTCTTTCAACTAGCTTATTTTATATTGAATTTACAAAGAATTTTTAAAAAAAATCATAATTAATATTATATAATGAGGGTTAAGAGTATACATTTTTATTTGCTATATTTTTATATAAGATTTATAATATATAATATCGTTTTGAATTCTTTTGAAAGGTATTGATGTTTAATACTCCTTGGACTTTGAGCGATGATGGTTATTACCGTGTAGATGATGGTAAACTTAGATATGCTCCTGCAAACAATATTGATTATTCTATTGAGTATGAACAAGAGATGGAAGTAGAGGTTGTTACTCCCTATCAGCTTGAAAAGATCAATCAGATATTAGGTACTCACTATACTATTGATGAGATTAATTCTTTATAGTATTTATATGTGCCAATGATGGAGGATAGTCTCTGCTTTTACATATAATTTGAGCTTTATCTAAAATAGTCTTTTCATTAAACGCTTTAATTTCAAAATCTCTTTTATAGAGATGTTTTTTTTCAACAAATCCAAGTTTTATAAGCTTTTTCATAATCTCATCTATCATAGTAAGCACTGAAGATGCTTTTACCACTTCACATCTTGCATATCTCTCCCCTTCAAATGATACATCAGCAGCTCTTAGTTCTTTATTGTTTCCCGGTATTTGCTGTGCTCCGTATAGTGGTTTTGCCGCAACTGTTGCTTTTGAAAATGCAGGTATATATTTAGCAAGGTGGTTGATCGCTTTTTTCGTTCTTTGCTCTACTATTTTTTGATCCCATTTGTAGTTTATTTTGTTTAGAAATTTATCATCAAGTTTAGGTTGAGAGCTTAGTGGTGAACTTTTTACCAGACCGTTATCAAATAGTGTGATATCATTTGTCATGCCGTGTAGTTGAAAGTGACCGTCAGGATATGGTGTGAATTGACCCATCCCTTGAGGTGTTCCTCTTGTACCGTGAAAGATGATTTCCGGCCAGATAGTATCACACTCTTCCCATTTTGTCACATAAGCAGCTTTAAACTCTACAAATCTTTCTCTTTTGTAGTCTAGCATATCATCAATCATACCTGTTTTATATCCTGCAGAGTTTATTAGGTAGTCAAACTCTTTAGTGCTAAGTTTATCATTTTGCTTATACTCAACTGTAAACTTTTCGCTATTTTTGATGATATTTGTAACTTCAGTATTTAGCAAACAGTTGCAGTATTTATTTTCTTCTAAAGATATATTTAGACCTGCTGATAATCTAAAAAGATTTAGACCGTATTCTTGAACTATTATCAATGGAAACTTAACTTTATCAAGGTCTATATTCTTTGCAGCGGGTATCATCCACTCATCAAGTGTATTTGGTCTTTTTGGTGTCTTTTTTTGTTTTAGTTGTATCACTTCATCTTTAGTGTAAACTTTAAAATAGTTATCAACTTTACCTAACACCTCGTTTTTAATATCTTTTTTGACAGCTGATTGGTATTCATTTTTCAATTTGTTTAATCTAGGAAGGATATCTTTAGGATCGGCACTATCTTCAATAGGAGTAACAACAATAGTTGGTCTATAGTCTATTGAATATGGGTAAAACCGTAAAAGGTCTATAGATTGGTGAAGTAGAGTGATACACTCATCATCAGGTATCTCTCTGTAAAGATTTCCACCTGAGTGAAGATGACAAAATGGAGGTCCGCTTACAAGTGAACTGTTTTGCTCAAAAAGTGTTACCTCAAGTCCTAAGTTTGAAAGATACAATGCCGCACTACCACCTGCAACACCACCACCTACTATTGCTATTTTTGCCATTAAGCTTCTCCTAGTATATCACTTATATGACTGAAATGCTCCACAATCAGATCAGGCTCATATATACTGATATTATCTCCATAGTTATAGCCGTAAGTTACCCCTATACTATCTATACCTGCTGCTTTTGCAGCTAAGATATCATTTTTAGAGTCGCCTATCATTACAGCATGCTCAATATGGCAGTTCATCTCTTCACACATATATGTAAGTGGCAGAGGGTCAGGTTTTTTCTTCTCTAAACTGTCTGCACCTATAGATTTCTCAAATAACTCATCAAGTTGCAGGTTTTTTAATATAGGATCTATAAACGCAAAAGGTTTGTTTGTTATTATAGTTAGTTTAAAACCTTTGTTTTTTAGATCTGTTAGTGTTTCTTTTACACCGTCATAAAGTTTTGTTTCGATACAAACATTATTGCCGTAAAATTCTAAAAGTATTTTGTGCGCTTTTTTAAAATACTCTTCATCAAGGTTTGGATCAATATCTGCAGATCCGCTTAAAGCTCTTTTTGTCAAGGTTGCTGAACCGTTTCCAACCCATTCTCTTATCTCATCTTCACTAAATGGTTCTTTGCCTATAGTTGTAAGTGTGTGATTCACCGCATTTGCAAGATCTGGAACACTGTCTATTAGCGTACCGTCAAGATCAAATAGTATTAGTTTTTTGTTTTTTAGTTTCATAAGCAGGATTTTAACAAATTTAACTTGATATTTCACATAATGCAATTGTGAAATGATCGATTAAATTTATGGTGTTACTTAATATATTTTTGATCTATAACTAGAGATAATAGTATATATGGATCATAAGGAGTATATTATGAGGTTTATCAAGTTCTTCGATCAGTTAAGTATAAATGATACAGCTGTTGTAGGTGGAAAAAATTCAAGTTTGGCACAGATGTATGTAAATCTTAAAAGTGAGGGTATAGAAGTTCCCTTTGGTTTTGCAACAACAAGTGATGCATATAGATTGTTTATAAAGCAAAATGATCTTGAAAAACAGATAAAAGATATTTTAGAAGATATAGATATCTCAGATATTAAAAACCTTGAAAATAAAGGTAAGATAGTTAGAGAGTTGATACTAAAAGGTACAATGCCACAAGTTGTGCAAGATGAGATCTCAAAAGCTTATAAAAAACTATCAGATCATTATAATAGAGAAAATATTGATGTTGCGGTAAGATCATCTGCCACAGCAGAAGATCTTCCTGATGCAAGTTTTGCAGGACAGCAGGAAACATATCTGAATATAGACAATGAGGAAGAGCTTCAAACTGCTGTAAAAAGATGTTTTGCTTCACTTTTTACAAACAGAGCCATAAGCTACAGGCAAAGCAGGGGTTATGATCATATGAAAGTTGCTCTTAGTACAGGTGTTCAAAAGATGGTGAGGAGTGATAAAGCTTCAAGTGGAATAATGTTCACAATAGATACTGAAAGTGGAAGTGAAGATCTTATAATGATAAATTCTATATATGGAATAGGGGAGAATATAGTAAGTGGAAATGTAACCCCTGATGAATTTGTAGTATTTAAACCTATGCTTAAAGAAAATAGATCAGCAATCCTTAAAAGAAAGCTTGGAAACAAGAATCTAAAGATGATCTATGACAAAGATGAAAAAACAAAGAATATTAAGACCTCACAAGAGCAGATGAAAAGTTACTCCTTAAGTGATGATGAGATAATAGAACTAGCAAATAAAGGATTGACTATAGAAAAGCATTATATTCAAATAGCAGGTAAATATAGAGCTATGGATATTGAGTGGGCAAAAGACGGTATAGACGGTAAAATATATATTGTTCAGGCTCGTCCTGAAACTGTACAGTCTCAAAGATCTGATACAAATAAAACCACACTTTATAAATATAAATTAACAGACAGTTCAAAAAAAGAGGTGATCTTAAAAGGTAAGGCTGTAGGTGAAAAAATAGGCAGAGGAAGAGTTAATATCATCAACGACCTAAATGATGCCCATAAGTTCAAAGAAGGTGAAATATTAGTTGCAAATACAACAGACCCTGATTGGGAGCCTTTAATGAAAAAGGCATCAGCGGTTATCACAAATAAAGAGGGCAGAACTTGTCATGCTTCCATAGTAGCTAGAGAGATAGGTGTACCGGCTATAGTTGGTACATCTAACGGTACAGAAGTTTTACAAAATGATCAAAAGGTTACAGTATCTTGTGCAAATGGTGAAGAGGGGATTGTATATGAGGGTACACTTGACTTTATAATAGAGAAAATAAATCTTGATAATTTAAAGCAGACAAAAACAAAATTGTTTGTAAATGTAGGAGATCCCCAAAAAGCTTTCTCCTTTGCTTCCTTACCAAATATGGGAGTAGGGCTTGCAAGGATGGAGTTTATTATAAACAACTATATAAAAGCCCATCCTATGGCTTTGGTCAATTTATCCAAAGGTGAATCTGTAGATGACATTGAGCAGATAAAAGAGATAATACAAGGGTATGATGATCCAAAAAAGTTCTTTATAGATAAACTAAGTGAAGGTATCTCAACAATTGCAGCAGCTTTTTATCCAAAGCCTGTAATAGTAAGAACAAGCGATTTTAAATCAAATGAATACAAAAATATGCCAGGCGGTAGTTCTATAGAAAAAGATGAAGAAAACCCTATGATTGGTTTTAGGGGTGCCAGCAGATACTACTCAAAAGAGTATAAAGAGGCTTTTGTATGGGAGTGTGAAGCTTTAAAGAGAGTAAGAGATGATAAGGGGCTTGTAAATGTAAAGGTGATGCTTCCATTTGTAAGGACACCAGTTGAGGGTAAAAAAGTTGTAGAGATTATGAATAATGCAGGATTGGTTCAGAAAAAAAACAACCTTGAAATATATGCTATGTGTGAGATACCAAGTAATGTGATCTTTGCAGATGAGTTTTTGAAAATCTTTGACGGCTACTCTATAGGTTCAAATGATTTAACACAGCTTATGTTAGGTGTTGATAGAGACAGTGAACAAATATCACATATATTTGATGAAAGAAACGAAGCTGTCACCAGAGTGATAAAGATGGCGATAGATGCGTGTAAAAAAGAGGGTAAGTATATAGGTATCTGTGGTCAGGCACCATCTGATTATCCTGAGATCACAAAGTTCTTGGTTCAAAATAAAATAGACTCTATATCGTTAAATCCAGATTCTGTTGTTAAAATGTGGCAGGTTGTAGAGGAGCTTGAAACTAATATCTATTCTAAATAGCTTAATTTAAAAGATAGATTATCATCATAAATATATTAAGTACAATTCCTACAGCAGGTACCCATATAGGGATTGTAAATATATTTTCTATTTTATCCGAAGATAGTTTTATCTTTATAAGTGCAAAGTTTACAATTGAAAAAATGATAAATATTACAAAGCTTGTAAGTTCTGCAAGTGTAAGAAGCGGTAGCCAAGTTGTAGATATATAGACAATTATTGTTACAATTATTGTAGCTATAACAGGAGTATGGGTAGATTTGTCAAGTTTATTAAAAAAAGAGGGAAGCCAACCCTCTTTGCTCATACCGAAAAATATTCTTGATACCATGATTATTTGTATTAATGCACCGTTTATCATTGCAAGTGTACCTATGGTTCCAAGTATATTTGACTCACTGTTTGAAGCAGTTTTATAAACTACATCAAGTGGTGCAGAACTTTTTGCAAGTATCTGCGGCTCTACAATAATAATAGAGAAAAATGTTATCAAGATATATATGATTGTTGCTATTATTAATGATATGATGATAGCTTTTGGTACAATTCTGCTTGGATCTTTAACCTCTTCAGATATAGTCACAATATCCTCAAATCCAGTAAATGCGAAAAAAGCTAAAAAAGCTCCTAAAATAATGGCATTGTACACACTAAACTCAAATGAGGGTAAAAAGTCTCTTAATACTACATCTGTCTTAGGAAGATAATCTATCCCTACAAAAATTATCAAAAGGAGTCCAAGAGATTCTAAAATAGTTAAAAATGCAGCTATCTTAACAGATTGTGAGATACCCCAAATAGCTATACTGCTTAATGTTAAAAGTATGAGAAAAGATGATATATATTCAGGTATACCGACAAGTACAGATATATATCCATTGAATCCATGCACTATAGTTGCTGCAAAAAGCATACCGTTTAGTGCTACAAGAAGACCCATAAATGTTGTTAGTTTTTTATTGTTAAAGGCTTTGTCAATATATATAGCCACACCGGCACTTAAAGGGTACCTTGAAGAAAGTTCTGCATAACTAAGCGCAGTAAAAAGTACTATAATACAAGCAAGTAAAAATGAGATAGGTATAAAATATCCAGATATTCCCGATATTTCACCAATAAGTGCATAGATACCTGCACCTATAATATTTCCAAGACCATAGAGTACAAGAAGTGATAAAGAGATCTCTCTTTTTAATTTTACTTTATTGTTTTTATTATCCATAATAGTGATGATACACTATAGAACCTTAGAGGGATAAAAAAAGGTCTTTGGAAAACCAAAGACCTTTTTAGATAGTTTTGTTAAAAAATTATTTAGATAATACTTCTTTAACAGCTTTACCTATCTCTGCAGGAGAAACAACAACTTTAACTCCAGCAGCTTCAAGTGCAGCCATTTTTTCAGCAGCAGTACCAGCAGAACCAGATACGATAGCTCCTGCGTGACCCATAGTTTTACCTTTAGGTGCAGTTTGACCAGCGATAAATGCTACTACTGGCTTAGTAACTTGCTCTTTGATAAGCTTTGCAGCTTGGATCTCAAGATCTCCACCGATTTCACCTATCATAACGATACATTCAGTTTCTGGATCAGCTTCGAACATTGGTAATAGTTGGTTGTAAGATAAACCGATAATCGGGTCTCCACCAATACCAACAGCAGTAGTGATACCGTAACCTTCTTGACAAACTTGGTTTGTACCTTCGTAAGTTAATGTACCAGACTTAGAGATAAGTCCTACATTACCTTTTTTGAAAATAGAACCTGGCATAATACCTATCTTACACTCTTCAGCAGTGATGATACCTGGACAGTTTGGTCCAAGTGTCTTCATACCGTGCTTAGTTGCATGAGCTTTTGCCATTTGCATATCTTTAACAGGAGCACCTTCAGTAATAATAACTGCAAGTTCAATTCCTGCTTCAGCAGCTTCCATTACAGCGTCACCAACAAATGCAGGTGGAACGAAGATCATAGAAACAGTAGCACCAGTAGATTTAACAGCTTGTGCAACTGTGTTGAATACAGGCTTGTCTAAATGTGTTTGACCACCTTTATTTGGAGTAACACCACCAACGATATTAGTTCCGTAAGCTATACATTGCTCAGCATGGAAAGTTCCCTCTTTACCTGTAAAACCTTGTACGATTACTTTTGTATCTTTATTTACTAAAATTGACATCTATTATTCTCCCTTCGCCGCTTTAACTGCTTTTGCTGCACCATCACCTAAATCATTACCAACGATTAAGTTTGAGATGTTTGCATTATTTAAAATTTCTGCAGCTTCCGGTGCATTTGTACCGTCAAGTCTTACAATAACAGGTACATTAACATCTGTTATTTTTGTAGCTTCAATAATACCGTTTGCGATTCTATCACATCTTACGATTCCACCAAAAATATTAACAAAAATTGCTTTTACATTTGGGTTTTTAAGGATGATCTCAAAACCTTTTGCAACTGTTTCAGCATTTGCAGATCCACCAACATCAAGGAAGTTAGCAGGAGTTCCACCCATGTGATTAATTGTATCCATAGTACCCATAGCAAGTCCTGCTCCGTTTACCATACAACCGATCTCACCATCAAGTGCAACATAAGAAAGACCATATTTAGAAGCTTCAACTTCATCAGCATCCTCTTCAGTTAAATCTCTCATAGCAGCAATATCCGGTTGTCTACCTAGTGCAGAGTTATCGAATCCCATTTTACCGTCAAGTGCTAAGAACTCTCCTGCACCTGTTTTTACTAGTGGGTTGATCTCGATCATCTCAGCATCATTTTCCATATATAGTTTATATAATTTTTGTGCAAATGTGATGATATTTTTTTGTTCAGCTTTGTCAGTGATACCAAGACCAAATGCTAACTCTCTACCGTGGAAACCTTGGAATCCAACAGCAGGATCAACTGGAATAGTAACAATTTTTTCAGGTGTATTTTCTGCAACATCTTCAATGTTCATACCACCTTCAGTTGAAGCCATTATTAAAGGCATCTCTAGTTTTCTATCAAGAACTACTGATAAGTATAGTTCTGATTGAATATCAGCACCATCTTCTATGTATAGTTTTTGTACTAGTTTACCTTCAGGTCCAGTTTGGTGAGTAACTAAAGTCATACCTAATATCTCGTTAGACAGTTGTTCAACCTCTTCTAAAGACTTAGCTAGTTTTACACCACCACCTAGTCCTCTACCACCTGCATGGATTTGTGCTTTAACAACCCAGATCGGTCCACCTAAAGTTTCTGCAGCAACAACTGCATCTTTAACATTTTCCGCCATTATACCTTTTGGTGTAGGTACACCATATTTAGCAAAAATTTGTTTTGCTTGATATTCATGAATATTCATTGTTTCTCCTATATAAGATTTGAAATTACTTTTAAAATTATAGCTAACTAGTTTTAAATGGTAACACTTAGATTAATTAGATGTTTTTTTATGTTCTAAAATGTTTACTTTTTACACATTTATCAATTTAGATCTAAAATAGATTAGCAGTTTGCTATAAAAGGGTATTATTTTTAAAATAAGAAAAGACTAAACTTTTATAGTTTAGTCTTTGTAGTATTGTTATTTATTTAACTTAGTGACGCGTATAATATAAAGTAAGGTTCACTTACTTTACCTCATACTTCTCACGACCCATTTGGTAAAGGTCGGCACCATGAGTATCGTTTATAACAGTAACAGGAAAATCTTCAACTGTAAGTTTTCTTACAGCTTCAGGTCCAAGCTCTTCATATGCTACAATTTCAGCTGATCTTATTTGTTTTCCAAGTAATGCTCCTGCACCTCCTGTAGCACCAAAGTAAATCCCACCAAACTCTTTACAAGCATCTTTTACATCTTGGTTTCTTTTACCTTTTCCGATCATCCCTTTTGAACCGTGCTTAAGCATAGTTGGAGAGTAACTGTCCATTCTGTATGATGTAGTTGGTCCTGCACTTCCTATTGGGTCACCCGGTTTTGGAGGAGTTGGTCCAACAAAGTATATAACACTTCCCTCAAGATCAAAAGGCAACTCTTCACCTGCATCTATTAGATCTACAAGTCTTTTATGTGCTGCATCTCTTGCTGTAAAGATTGTACCGCTTAAATATACAATATCACCTGCAACAAGTTCTCTTGTTTGTTCTTCTGTTAACGGTGTAGTTAAATGATATGTTTTACTCATCTTTCATTATCCTTATTATATTGTTATATGTGTATGTCTAGAACTGTGACACTGTACATTTACAGATACAGGAAGACTAGCGATGTGACACGGATTTGCTTCAATATGTACAGCTAAAGCAGTTTTAGTTCCACCCATACCCATAGCACCGATACCAAGATTGTTTATCTCAGTTAAGATTCTTTGCTCTAACTCATCCATCTCTGGATCTTCATTGTTTGTACCCAGTGTTCTAAAAAGTGCATGTTTTGAACTGATACAAGCTTTTTCAAAAGTACCGCCTATACCAACTCCTACAGTAATAGGAGGACATGGATTTGGACCTGCATTTGAGATAACCTCTTTTACATACTCAACTATACCGTCTTTACCTGCTGCTGGAGGGAATACTGTAGCTCTTGATACATTTTCACTTCCTCCACCTTTTGCAGCATATTCGATATCTATTTTGTCACCTTTTACTATGTCAAAGTGGATAATTGCAGGCAGGTTATAACCAATTTTATCTTTTAAGTTTGCTCTGCTAAACGGCTCACAAGTTGATGCTCTAAGATATGCATCTGTATACCCAGCTTCAGTACCTTTGTTTATTGCATCTTTTAAAAGACCACCATTTATCTTTACTTCATCTCCAACATTTACAAAAAATACTGCAAGACCCGTATCTTGACATAACGGTCTTTTTTCATCTTTTGCAATATCTGCATTTTCAAGTATCTGTCTTAATACCTCTTGTGATACTGGAGACTTTTCATCTTCCATAGCTTGCTGTAGTGCATCATAAGCATCTTGTGGCAGATCTGTACCACAATGAACTATAATATCTCTTACAGCTTTTACAACATCATCAAATTCTACTATTCTCATGTAAACTCCATAATAATTAAAATATTTTTAATACTATCATCATATATGTTAATATGCCATAAAAAAAGGTTCGGTTAAATTTACCGAACCTTTTGATGTGTAAAAATGCTACTAAATTGTTAGATTTTAGTTGTCAAAAAAATTATTGTTTTCTAAAACTTTTATACCCTCTTTGATTGTATTTACAGATGCCGTAAACTTGCCTGAAAGTTCATCATCCAGTTCTAGTTCAATAATACTCTCTATACCATTTTTACCCACTACTACAGGTACTCCTACAGTTACATCTTTGTGTCCATATTCTCCATCTAACAATACAGAAGAGGGTATAACTATTTTAGAGTCGTCAAGTATAGCTTCTACCATCACTGCAACAGATCGTCCCGGAGCATAATATGCACTAGTACCAAGATGTTTTACTATTTGTGCACCACCATTTTTTGTTCTGTCAATTATTTTTTCCATATCTTCCGTTGATACGATCTCTGTAAGTGGTACTCCACCAACAGATGATAGTGACGGTACTGGTATCATGTTTTCTCCATGGTCACCTATAACCATAGCTTTTGTTTGTGCTCTACCAAAATCTATATGGTTATTTATCTGGTATGCCATTCTAGAACTATCTAATGCACCTGCCATACCGATAATTCTGTTTTTATCCCATCCTGTCATTTTGTGTACTACATATGTCATAACATCAAGTGGGTTTGATACACAGATTATCTTTGCATTTGGTGAATACTTTTTGATATTTCCTACAACATCTTTCATGATCTTTGCATTTATCATTAGAAGATCTTCTCTTGTCATGTCACCTTTTCTAGGAACCCCTGCTGTGATAACAACTATATCACAATCTTTTACATCACTAGGGTCATGTGCAGCTGTTACTATTGTACCGCTTGGTGAATAGGCACAAGCTTGTTCTAAATCTATAGCTTTACCTATCGCAGCATCTTTCTGGATATCATATAAAACTATCTCTGTACAACTTCCTGTAATAACTAAACTAAAAGCTGCACTAGCCCCAACTGCACCTGCACCAATAATCCCAACTTTTCTATTTGACATAAAAACTCCGATCTTTCATTATAAATTATTTAAAAGGGTAACATAAAGTTGGTTATGTTCATATATAGTACTTTGTATTTAAAACAATCAATTCTTTTTTGTAACATATTGATACAGAAAATCTACTCTCTATAAAGAGATATTAAAACTTATTTAAGTAAAATAAAACTAATGAAGAATAAAATAGTGTGCCAAAAATGTAAATATTACTATGTTACATGGGAGTCGAATAAACCTCATGGTTGTAAAGCTTATGGTTTTAAATCAAAAGCGATCCCTAGTTTAATAGTAAAACAAAGTAGTAATACTCAATGCAATTTTTATGAACCTAAAAACAATATGAAAAGTTAAAATCAATGATGTTATCGAATAATTTAGAACTTCTTGTCTCAAATAAAGTATCAATAATGCAAGCGTGGATATCAAACAGTAAAGTTTTAAAACTGTTGGATAAGTATCAAATAAAAAAAGAATATTTTGTAAAAAACTATGCATTTGGAATTTTTGATTATTATGTACAAGTAATTGAAAAGAAAAAAAATATAGGTGATTGTAAAGTTATTGATGAATTTATTGATTATTTAAAAGATAAGGAGGTTGGTGTTGATGACTTGTTTGTCATCTGTTCCGGCTTTAAAAATGCACTTATAAAATTTATGTATGATAATGATCTCAGTTCCTATGAAGTATATAGTGATATTACAAAAATATATGAGTCTAATTTTGAGGGTGTATTGGATAAATATGAGGCGAGTGTCAAAGAAATTGATAGGGAATTAAATGTTAGTTCTCATCTGATCGATGAAAATATTATAATGTCTACTACCGATAAAAAAGGGATTATAACTTCCGTATCAACTGCATTTTGTGAAGTTTCAGGCTATTCAAGAGAGGAACTCATCGGTCAGCCACACAGTATGGTTAGACATCCTGATATGCCGTCAACTCTTTTTGAGGAACTGTGGAGAACTATTAAAAATGGCGATAATTGGTATGGAGAAGTTAAAAACCTAAAAAAAGACGGTAATGTATATTGGGTAGATGCTATTATAGGGCCTGAATATGATATTAATGGAAATCATATCGGATATAGTGCAATAAGACATGATATTACATATAAAAAAGAGGCTCAGGTACAGCATGATATTATTGTAGAACAGTCACAAGCAACAGCTATGATAGATATGACTAGTATGCTGGCACATCAATGGAGACAGCCCCTTCAGGCGATTGCCATATTGATTCAAAAACTACCTTTAGAAAAATTAATAGATGATGATATAAGTGATGAAACACTAGAATCTGTTGTATCATCTATTGATGAACAGCTAAATTATATGTCTAAAATAATTGAAGATTTTAGAAGTTTTTTCAATCCTTCAAAAGATAAAGAAACCATCCTTATAAGTGAATTGTTAGAGCAGGTTCGTGACTTTATGGCATATAAATTTAAAGTAAATGATATCTTACTTAATATAGATATTAAAGATGATATTAGTATAAATATACATCTGCATGAGATCATTCAAGTGTTTATCAATATTTTGAGTAATGCACAAGAAGCATTAAGTGAAAAT
This sequence comes from Campylobacterota bacterium, assembly GCA_034716855.1. Classification (GTDB taxonomy): domain Bacteria; phylum Campylobacterota; class Campylobacteria; order Campylobacterales; family Arcobacteraceae; genus JAIOSF01. The sequence continues at coordinate 12,758 of JAYEKV010000180.1, forward strand.
CATGTTCCAGATGGGAATATACAGGTGATATCATATCTGTCTGAAAATAATGATAATGTGATCTTTGAAGTAATTGATAATGCAGGAGGGATACCAAGTATCATTGTTAATAGAATATTTGAGCCTTATTTTAGTACAAAGAAAAATAAAAATGGAACGGGTCTTGGACTTTATATGTGTAAAATGATAGTTGAAAAAAATGCTCATGGGTTATTGAGTGTTCATAATAAAGACAATGGTTCTGTATTTAAAATAACGCTTCCGTTGTCTTAATAGCCCTTTAAATAAGCTATTTAGGAAGCACCTAATTTTTTATTGTGCTAAAACTGTGCTAGTTTTGTGCTAACTATTCTAACAAAAAAGAACCTCTTGATTTTTTCTCACTCTTAACATATTTTGCATAAGTTGAGAGTGTAATATTTGCATTTTTATGACCAAGCATTGAAGCAACCCATAAAATATCTTCTCCACTACTTATCATCATAGATGCAAAAGTATGTCGCATATTATATAAAATCCTATATTCTAAATTTAGGTTTTTTAAAACCTTTTGCCAATATGTAACAGATATTTTAGTAGCTGAATAATATGGCTTACTAAATTTTGTAAGAAATACATAATCATCATCTTTCTTTTTATAAGTTTCAATATGCTTTTCTAAATATGGAAGTAATACATCAAGTATCTCAACATCTCTAAAACTTGATAATGTTTTAGGAACAGTTTCAATTCCTTTATTTCTAGTTTTAGAAACTTTGATAATTTTATTATCTAAATCTATATCACTATATCTTAAAGCTGTAATCTCTCCAGTTCTAAGACCTGTAAAAAATCCTATTGCAAAAAATGCTTTTATTTTATCTTGAGTATTATCAAGTATTCTAAATATCTCATCTTTAGTAAATGGCTCAATATCTTTAGTGTGTGATATTTTTGGAGCTTTTACAAGTGAAAAAGGATTTTTATCTATAATCTCATCTCTAAACGCATCTTCAAAAATACCATGAAAAATGATTCTAGCATTTATTACAGATTTAGAACACATCTTTTTTAAAAGATTGTTTTGCCACTCTACAAGATCACTTGGTTTTATAGTGTCAATTTTTCTTTTACCAAATACTGGTATAACATGCCTATTTAATAGCATCTCATAACCTCTATGAGTAAGATACTTTCTACTAGATTTATTCATAGATAAACTAATATCAATCATCTCTTTTATTGTTGGAACAGTTTTGTTGTCAAAGAACTCTCCAGTATGTGCTTTTAAAAGCATTTGTGGAATAATTTGTGTTGTTGCTAATTTTCTATTAGCTTTATTATCTTCTAAATTTAAAGGCTTTCTTATAACCTCTTTATCTAGTGAGAATCTTACCCAAAGTTTGATACCTCTTGTAAATATCTTTGGTTGTGTCATTTTTACCATGTTTTCCCTTTATGAAAAAACACCGTATTATTAGACTTTCTAACAAACGAAATTATTTTACAGTAAATCATATTAAATCTTTTAATATCTCGTTTGCTATATCTTTTGGATTCATTAAATTTGAAGATGCTGTAACCCATGAATCTAACTCATCTTTATCAAATAAAAGTTTTCCACTTTTTTTATAGTAATGTTTATTTAAAATAAAATTAGTATCTTTTAATTTATGGATATAATCTTTTGAGTATCCTAGATAATGAGCTGTTTCACTTATATTTAGCCATTTTTTGGCACCTGATATCTTTTGTTCTAAAATATTCATTTTTTCTAAAAGTAAATCAATTTTTAGTAAATTTTCAAATGCAATTTTCATAATTTCCCTTTCTTGACTTTACAAGTCAA
>JAYEKV010000181.1:0-14397 GCA_034716855.1 Campylobacterota bacterium
ATTGCTATAAACAAAAATATTATATCTTTATACTCTTTTTTATAAATATTACTTTTACATAGTTGAAATAAAATATTCATAAACAATATCAGTCCTAGATATCCACCGGCAACTAACAACTGTAAAAACTGATTGTGGAAATAGTTCTCTTTTAAAAAATCAACTCTCAACTCATAGTCAGTTGACATTTTATCAACATATGGAACTTTATCATCATCCATATCACCAATACCAACACCAAAAGGATTTTCTTTTAAAATATCATACGCCAATAGCCAATATGATAGTCTAATACCTATACTGCTTGTAAGTTGTCCATTATTTATTTTTTCAATATCTTTCATAGATTTATTATATGTTATTTTAAAATTAGAGCTAAACTCATAAAATGATGTCAATAAAACAAATATAAAACCAAATGACAACATTATACTTTTTAAAGTAACTTTATAATGTAAAACAAACATTACAATTATGGATAATAAAAAAGCTATTTGCCCCATTCTGCCTTGAGTAATAAATAGAGTTCCTAAAATAGACAAGAAAAAAAGAAACATAAAAATCTTCTCTTTTTTTGTATACTCATCTAAAAGAATTCTATATATCAATATCACTGCTGACAAACCAAGGAAAACACTATACTCAATATGATTCATAAAAGGAGTTGGGTTTGTTGAGTATACACCTTCAAGACTTAATATCTCAAAATATATCCCATATGATATTATCTCACTTACTAACATACCTAATAAAAAGGAAGTTAATACATTATTGAAGTTTTTTCGTTGAATATTCATAGCGATAATCGGTATTATTATCCAGTAACCGAACATCCTTATTTCATCAAGTGCTTGACCCGTATTTGAAGACCATAGAATTGTAAGGGTCATATATCCTATAAAAATCCCCATAGCTTTTAATACAGGTGAGCTATTTACAAACTCTAACTTTTTTTTCCAATTCCCCTCAATAATCCATAATATTAATAAACTAACCACAAACAAACTAATTGCTGCCCTTGATAATGGCATAACAAAAGCAAGAGCTAATAACAAATAATAATAAGATCTGTCAAAATTTATTTTATTAATTAATGTTCCCATTTAATATCTTCCTTTAAAACTCTATTTGGATTACCACCTATAATAGAATTTTTATTATTAAACGACTTGGTCAATGTAGAATTTGCACTTACAATAGAGCCGTCTTCAATTTTTGTATTTTTTAGAATAAATGCTCTTGCACCAACCCAAACATCATCACCTATAACTATCTCTTTGCTTTCATTTATACATTTACCATCTATATCATATATATTGTGTTGATCTGAATCCATAATAATAGTTTCAAAAGCAAGCATACAATTATGACCAATTGAAATGCCTTTTGAGCATGAAAGTAAAGTATCCCCTGTTATATTCAGGTTATTCCCCAATGATAATAAGCCATGAACTAATATACGACTTCCCATCCCTATTTTTGCTTTTCCTTTAAAATGGATAGTACCTGTTAACTTTAACAGTGTACGGCTGTATCGATAATCAATCATATTATCACTACCGCCAAAACCTATGCGTACTATTCCAGGCTTTACCTTGTCCAATATAACATTACCTGATAGTGAAATTAACTTTGTTTTTCTTGACACGATAATAGGAAGATATATCGCTTGATTAAAGGGTAATACCCTAAAATTTACATATATACTTTTTGGAAGTCCTGAGATATAACGAACTACATTGACAACTTTATCTAAATTCATATTTTTTATTTTAATCTAAATATTTACTGGATTATTTATCTACTAACAAATCTTCATTTTTAGCATATGTCCACTTACCTCTTGGCTTATCTATATACTGAAAATACTCATTTGTAAAGCTACCTTGAATACAAGTATATTTATAATACCTACTATTTACCTTATCTTCACCTATTACTACATTTAAAACATTTGGACCAGTTAGATCATATACACCTCGACCTATATTCTTTTCCTGAATATTATTTACTATTAAATCTATAGCTTTTTGTAGATATTTATTGTTTGGCGCACTTGCTATAAAGTAATTTGTATAGTGTTCTTTATTTAGTAAGAAACAATATTCATCATCTTCATCTAACATATCAGTAAGAGATCCAACACTATGTCCGTCTATATCCATATATACACCACCATAGAAATTAAGAACAAATAGTCTCCAAAGGTCAGCTTGAGCAGCTCCATCTGTTAGTTGTACAAAAGCTTCTGATAGCTCTTTTGGTGCGTGTTCTTTTATAAATTCTTCTCTATCTTCATGTCCCATATATCTGTATTCCCAGTCAGGAGAGATCCATCTATTTACAAGATAATTTATATAAACAGGAAGGCTTACTTCATTTGTATAATTTGTCTGCCATATTATTTTTGGTATTTTTGTCTGTTTAGTTGCTTTTTTTAAAGGTTCACTTTGTTTTGGAATAGTGAATCTTTTTTTTGGGAAAAGCCAATGAAAAGGATAAGACAAGGCTTTTACCAAAGCACCTGATATTTTTAAAAGTCTATTTGCTATTATATATTTTGTGTACATTTTTTCTACTTTTTGTTTATATTTTCTATATGTTTTAAATACTCTTCTATCTCATCTAGTTTATTTAGTGCTTCATCACATATAACTAAATAATCTATCTTTTCATAATCATGAGCTAAAAAATTTCTAAAAGAAGCGATCTTTGCAAAATTATATGCAAACTCTCTTGGGATGATATCATTCTCACCCAAAATATCAATAGCATCATAATAACTTTGAGGGTTAGTTAGAGATTTATATTTTATTATCATCTCGGCAAGAGATATACAACCGTCACTTACTAGATATAAATAATGAAGCAATGCACCCTCATACATAGGGTCTTTTAAAAATTTATTTTTACAATCTGGTTTATATTGATTTAAAAGATTTAAATAATACCTTAGCTTAGATATCTTTTTATCTATTTTATGCTGCATCTATTAACTTCCTAGATTCTTTAAAGTCAAATATATCATGCTCTTTTTTTAATTCAAAATCAAATCTTAATGCTTCATTCTCTTTAAGAACTATCCCATTTTTAAAAATATTGTCAAGTAAATATAAGTTTTTAGCACTATTTAACAAAGTAATATCTATATCTTTATTTAATCTTTTTGAAAGAATATAATTTACCTGAAGTTGTGTATCAAGGCAGATGTCAGTTAAGTATACAGCAATATCTATATCACTTTTGTCTGTTTGTTTATTTTTAGAGTATGACCCGAATAAATAAGCAAATTGTACTTCATCAAGTTTTGTCAATTCTATTTTTAAGTTATCAATTATATCCAACTTTTATCCCCTCAATTAACTATATATTTCACTATTATAAAACTTAAATCTCTTATGCTGCCAAAACCATTGTTCCGGTTTTTCTTTTATATGTTGTTCCATTATATCAGCTTGTGCCTGAGTAAGTTGTAAAATATTATCATCATCAGTATAGTTTCTTTGGTCTATTGGTTCATAGAATTTTGCAGTATATTTTCCGAACTGATCCATTGTAAAAAAAAGTGGTACTATCAAAGCATCAAATTTTACTGCAAGTCTAGATGTAGAATCAGCTTGTTTTACTTTATGACCAAAGAAGTTAACATCTATACCGCTTCCATTATGCTGGTCTATTACTAGTCCTAGTATTCTATCACTCTTTAAAGCTTTTACAAGACCTCTGCTTGCATCTTTTTTTGTAAGCATTTGAGTATTGTTTTTTGTTCTTGTGGCATCTAGTTCTTCATTCATATATTTGTTGTTCATTGGACGCCCTACCATTGTTGTAGGTCCATATTTTAAAGGTATAAAGGTATTTCCATATTCCCAGTTACCGTAGTGTGCTGTTATTAGGATGATATTTCTTTTGTTTTTTTGAGCATCTAAGATATAGTGTTCATTTTCAACTGTTATTTTATCCTCAAAACCTTCAAGATCTAAGGTTTGATTTTCTACAAATTCATAAAGATTATATACTAAGTTAGTATAGCTTCCTTTTATTATCTCATTTTTTCTATCTTCACTTATACTATCACCGTATGCAAAGTCAAGATTTGCTTTAGCATATTTTTTATGTTCTTTATTGAGTGTATATATAAGTGATGCCATTGCATCTAAAAAGACCTTCACCACAGACTTAGGCAGAAGAAGTACTATAAATTTAAATATCTTATATGTTAAATAAAGAAGATAATCTATCACTTTAATAAGCCTTTTGCAATTGAAACTATTTCACTGGCTTTTATCTCTTCTATACTGAAGTCATTCTTATCTAGTTTTAAAGGATCAACATATGAGTCTGATTTGATCACTTTATTTATATCTGTTATATATGTATTTCTATGCTGCGGGGTGTTTCCAAAGATTGTAATAGATGGTACATTTAAAGCCCATGCCATATGTGTAGGTCCCGTATCCCCACCTATTACTAATCTTGCATTTTGAATTTTGAGTTTTAGATCATCAAGATTGCCTTTGCTGTCAAGCTCACAATTTTCGCAATTCTTGCTTAACCAAAGAGCAGTTTCATATTCCTCTTCATTTCCCCACACTACAAGTATCTTTTGATCTAACCTTTGAGCAAGTTCCAAAAACTTCTCTTTTGGATATATCTTATTTATTTTTGAAGCACCTACGACAAATAGGATGTAGCTTGAAGGTTGAAGTTTGAAGGAGATATTTTCAGGATAATATAAAAAAGGTTCTTTAGTTAGTATATCCTCTTTTGTCATCTTTAGTCCCAAAGGTTCACAGATAACTTTAACACTTCTTTCGATCACATTTTTTTCATAAGGAATGAAAACTTTTTTATCATAAAACCAGCTGGCAATCCCTTCTCTTATAGAGTCTTTGTCAAAACCTGCAATAAAACTTCCAACAGTATGACCACCTATAACTTTTGATACTATTGCAGATTTTATCAATCCTTGTGCATCTATAACTACATCATAGTTATTTTTTGCATACTCTTTTAATAATTTTAACTGGTCAAATATTTTACTTTTTTCTTTTTTTATGGATTTTAGATTTACGGGAAGGATATTGTCTATATGGGGATTATTTTCTAAAACACATTTAAATCCCTCTTCAACTATCCAGTCGATTTGAGCTTTTGGTATCTGTTTTTTTATAAACTGTAAAGCAACCATTGAATGGATGATATCACCCATAGCTGAGAGTTTAACTATACAGATTTTCACTATTTTAACCTTAGTTCAATATCTACTGGCTTTTTAATTCTGTCAAGTTCATTTTTTACAAGATAACACTCTTTGTTGTTTTTAATCTCTAAAGCCATATTTGATATATCCAACAAATAAGTATACTTCTCTTTAGAATATTCAATATTTAAAGTTATATTCAATGTCATCATAAAATTTATCCATTGAATAACTTCCAAAGAAGGTAATATAGTTTTAAACTCTTCTATATCTTCCTCTTTAGGCAGTGACTTCTTTGTAAACTTTGAAACAATAGCTATAAGAGTTTTCTCTTCATGAGTAAAGCCATAGTTTAGACCGTTTAATATATACCAAAAAGTATGTTCTTGACTTTTGTAGTAATTCAACGAAAAACCTACAAGCTGAAGCTTTGAAGCTATTACAAGTATTGATCTGTATTTGTCATCAAGTTTATGTATTGGTTTTAAAGTATCAAATATTTTTTTTGCATTATTTCCTAGATATGAACTTTGTGTTTCATCCTCAACAAATCTATCAATCAAACTTTTGATACTTACATTGAAATTAGAAGGGAACTTATCATTTGAGGTTCTTAAAATATCACAAAGATAAACACCCTCTCTAACACCAACACCACTTGTGATAACTTTTTGTACTTCAAAATACTCTAAAATAGTTTTAAAGATAAAAGTACCTGGCCTTATGGTGTCATATCTATCTTTTCTAACACCTAATTGTTTAATTTCAGTGTTAGTTTCAGCTTCACAGATATTATCCATAAACTTCAGCTTTTCTTTTGCATCATAAGTAAAACCGTGCAATATATTTAAAGGATATTTATCGTATTTGATTATGGCACGGCTTAAAGCTCTTGCCGTACCACCAAGACCAACTACAGTTGGAAGTTTTTTATTTATCTTTGATAGATTTTCATAGATAAAGTTCTTTGCACCTTCTAGATCATTTTTATCTAAGAAAAGTTCTTTTATCCTAACCGTACCTATGTTTAACGATATAGTATCTACAATATTACTTTCATGTATAAAAGCAAACTCAGTACTACCTCCGCCTATATCTACAGTGGTAAAATCATCACAGGCTATAAGATTTCTAGTGGCAACCCCACCGTAATAAGCTTCTTTTTGACCATCGATTATTTTTATATTAAGACCAAGTTCTTTTGAAACTTTTGATAAAAAAACTTTTTTATTTGGAGCATCTCTTAGTGCAGAGGTTGCAACACAAAGTATCTTTCTTGATCTTAAACTTTTTGCTATTCTTACAAAAGATTCTAAAGCATCAAAAGCTCTTTGCATTGGCACTTCTTGAAGATTACCGTTATTTTCATAACAGCCTTCAGATATTTTTACTTTTGATTTAGATTCATTTATTAGATGATATCCATATCTGCTTGTTTTTTTGAACACAACCATTCTAGTTGAGTTAGAACCGATATCTATAACGGTTGTGATCTTAGCCATAACTTATTCTTCTAAATCTAATTGTTTAAATTTAAATTGTAATTCTTGAGCTGTTTCTTGATTGTCCGGATCTAGAATAATACAATCAACTGGACAAACTTCAATACATTGTGGCTCATCAAAGCTTCCTACACATTCAGTACAAAGGTCAGAATCTATGATATATATCGGATCACCCTCTTCTATTGCTGTATTTGGACACTCGTCCGTACAAGCATCACACGCAATACAATCATCTGTTATCATTAGTGACATTTTAACTCTTCCTATTTTTATAAATTTACTGGATTTATAACCTATTTTTCTTTAATAATATATTAAAAATGTAATTTTAGATTAATTTATTAAACTTATAGTTTGAGATGCTATCTCTTTCTCCTCATTTGTAGAAGCAACTATTAGTTTTATCTTGCTGTTTTCATAACTTATAAGTTCTATATCTTTAGTGATATTTTCATTTTTCTTTCTGTCTAAATCTGCACCTATGCTTTTTCCTAAATTTTTTGATACCTCTTCTCTAATATAAGAGCTGTTTTCTCCAATACCGCCTGTAAATACAATAGCATCAACCTCTTCAAGCTCTACACAGTATGCACCTATATATTTTTTAACTCTTTGTACAAACATATCAAGTGCAAGTTTGCTTTTTGGTTCATCATTAAAAACACGATCTTGGATCTGCCTTAGATCACTTTCACCGCATATCCCTTTTAAGCCGCTTTTTTTATTAAGAATATTATCGCACTCATCACTGTCACACTCTAAAACTCTTTGAAGATAAGTTACTATTGAGGGGTCTATATCACCGCATCTAGTACCCATCATCAAACCTTCTAAAGGGGTAAACCCCATAGAGGTATCGATAGATTGACCGTTTTTTATGGCACAGGCACTACAACCATTTCCAAGGTGTAGCGTGATTAGATTAACTTTATCTATCTCTTTATTTAAAAATTTTGCCGTTTTTTTCAAAATATGGTAGTGTGAAGTACCGTGAAAGCCGTATCTTCTTATATTATTGTTTTCGTATAATTCTAAAGGAATCGGGTACAGATATGAGCTTTGCGGCATAGTTTGATGGTATGCCGTATCAAAAACAGCTGTTTGTATCATCTTTGGGTATTGTTCTTTTATAATTTTAATAGCTTTTAGATTTACAGGATTGTGTAAAGGAGCTAAAGGGATAAGTTGTTCAATCTCCTCTATTGTATCATCATCAATTATTACAGGGTCACTAAAACTCTCCCCTCCATGAACCACTCTATGACCTACAGCATCAATATCTTCAAAAGAACCTATTACACTATTTTTTATCAATTCATCAAAAATATTACCAAAAGATTCTTTATAGTCAATCACTTCACTTTTTATACCGCCGTATAATTCTTTTGTATCTTCAAATAATTTATATTTTATTGAAGAACTTCCTGCATTTATTACTAATATTTTCATCAATTTACTCATCATTATTGTTTTGTGCTTGTATTGCTGTTATAGCAACAGTATTTACTATATCCTTTACCGTACATCCACGGCTTAGGTCATTTACAGGTTTATTTAGTCCTTGAAGTACAGGTCCTACAGCCAAAGCACCGCTGCTTCTTTGAACTGCTTTGTAGGTATTGTTTCCAGTATTTAGATCAGGAAAGATAAGTACATTAGCATCCCCTGCTACCTTAGAATCAGGAAGTTTTTTAGATGCTACCTCTTTATCTATAGCTGCGTCATATTGTATAGGTCCTTCAAACTCAAAATCAACACTATTTTTACTAAGTATACTTACAGCCTCTTTTATCTTATCAACATCCTCTCCGTTTCCTGAATCACCTGTAGAATAAGAAAGCATAGCTACTTTTGGTTTCATAGAAAAAGCTTTTGCCGTTTGAGCTGTACTTTTTGCTATTTGTGCCAACTCTTCACTATTTGGTGATTGGTTGATAGCACAATCAGCATAAAGCAATACTTTTGTTTCAAGACACATAAAAAATGAACTAGAAACTATTTTTGTATCTTTTTTTGTTTTTATTATTTGCAAAGCAGGTCTAACTGTATCTGCCGTAGTATGGGAAGCACCACTTACCATACCTTTTGCAAAACCAAGATGCACCATCATTGTAGCAAAATAGTTAGAACTATTTCTCATAATATCAACAGTTGTATCAGGAAGGATCCCCTTATGCTTTCTTAATTCATAAAACTTATTTGCAAATTGTTGTGTCAGCTTAGAATCTTTAGGATTGATAATCTGTGCTTTTGATATATCAAGCCCTAAAACTTTTGCTCTATTTAGTATGCTTTCTTCATCTCCAAGTATTGTTATATCCACAATATCACGCACAAGAAGTATCTCTGAGGCTCTAAGTATTCTATCATCATCACCCTCTGGCAATACTATCATCTGTTTATCTTGTGCTGCTTTTTTAAATAACTCATACTCAAACATAACCGGGGTTTTTATATCTTGTGTTGAGTTATCAAGATAGTTCTCAATTTTTACAAAATCTACATTTTTAATAAATGATGCCAATATTTGAGAGATCTTGGTATAACTTTTTGCTGTTATTTTAGATGAAATATCATTTACTTTCATTGCACATGTGTTGGTGTCATATTTTGTAGAGAGTATTGGGATCGATAACTCATCAAGATTGTTAAGTAAATTATCTATCTGCTCTTGTGGCTTAAGGTCTCCACTTAAAAGTATACCTGCTACACTAGGGCTATTATTTGATTTTTGCAATAAAACCGTACCTGCTATTATATCACTTCTGTCTCCTGAAACTATTATTAGATCTTGATCTTTTATAAATCTCAAATAATTATCCAATGTCATAGAAGCAACTTTTGTATCATAAATCTTTTGATTTAAAAACTTTTTTGTCCCATACAAAAGCTCACACCCTAAACAACTATATATATCATTCATAGTAATAGTGTCCACATCTTTTATATAGGGGAGGATATAATTCAAAGACTCTATATCATTTTTTAGGAGTTTTTCTTTCAATAGATTTATTTGATCTTCATTTACTTTATTTACAAAGGTTGCTAGATGTATACATTTTTCATTTTTTATAGATTGGGCTTCTAGTTTTATAGCGTCAACTATTGTATCGTTTGATTTATTATGACCATTTAGTACACTAATAAAAGGTAGTGAAAGATTTTTTGCGATCAGAAGATTTATATCGTACTCTATAGATGAAGTTACCTCAGACCTACTTAAACCTTGTACCAATACAAAGTCATAGTTATCTATTAACTCTTGAAATCTTTTTATTATATTTTCTATAAGAGTATCTGTTTTATCTTGTGAGATTAGATGTTCTGCTTCATCTAAAGTATAAATATTACTTTGTTCTTTAGTCAGTAAGAGTGAAAATTCACCTATAACTAGATCAGTATCCATATCACTTTTATGTTTTGTGATCGGTTTAAAAAAAGCAACTTTTCTGTATTTTGCTTTTAACATCTGCATCAACCCTAAAGAGACACTTATTGTACCGCTTCCTTTTTCAAGTGAAGATAGATAAATTCCGTTTTTGATCATATTAGCCCTTTATTTGTTGTTATGCAGATTATATATTATTTTGATATCATTTTAATAACTCTTTAGTAAAAAATGTATCTGTATGGATATTTTCAAATGCTGCTCTCATAGTAACAAAAATCTTTGGATTTTCCTCTTCTAGTTGTGCTAAAAGTTTTTTTGTATTAGCTCTTGCATGGGGCATCTTCATATGTTTTCTTTGCTCTTCATCCAGTCTCATCCCCGGACACCCCTCATCTCCTATAACCTCTATTTCATTATCTTGAGCGAAACCTCTTAGTTGTCTTTCTCTACACATAATAAGTGGTCTTATAACCTCCAAACCATTTTCTGCCGTATATATTGGAGGCATAGCTCTCATAGCTCCATTATAAAAGAAGTTCATAAAAAAACTTTCCATTGAATCATCTAAGTGATGACCAAGAGCCAATTTATTAAAGCCGTTATCTAAAGCGTGTGTATAAAGATACCCTCTTCTCATTCTTGAGATCAAACTGCATAATGAGCTGTTTTTTCTAACCTTTTCAACAGAGATATCAAAGATATTTGTATCTACTATCTCATGGTCTATCTCGTGCTCTTTACAATGATCAGCTAAAAAGTCAACATTCTCACCATCCATACCATAAGTGATAGTTACTGCTTTAAACTCAAAGTTAAAAGGTGCATGTCTTTGCATCCTTTTTAATGTGTGAATCAATGTAAGGGAATCTTTCCCTCCACTAAATCCGATTAAGACTTTATCACCCTCTTTGATAAGCTCATATTTTGCATTGGTTCTTCCAACTGTAGTTGATATTTTTTTACTTACTTGTAACATTTTATTCCTCTAAATATTTTTTATCTATTGATTTTTTAGGATTTACCCCTAGTGTTTTAAACTCTTCAACTTTTTTTATAAGATTCCCTCTGCCAAGGGCTAGTTTGTTTATAGAGTTTTCATATGATGTTTTAGTTTTTTGAAGATTTTTACCTATCTCTTCCATATCAGATACAAAACCTTCAAACTTATCGTAAAGGTCTGCTGCTTTTTTAGATATGATCATGGCATTTTGATTTTGATATTCATACTGCCAGATATTTTGTATGGTCTTTAAAGTTCCAAACAAAGTTGAAGAGGTTACTAATACTATATTGTTTTCAAAGGCATATCTGAATATCTCTTCACTTTTAGACGATGCAAGCATATAAGCACCCTCTATGGGGATAAACATCAACACAAAGTCAAGAGATCTAAGCTGCTCGATATCTTCATATTTTTTAGCTGAGAGCTGTTTGATATGTGTTTTTAAAGATGATATAAGATCTTTTAAGTACTGTTTTTTTATATCCTCTTCACTGCTGCTTGTATAGTTTACATATGACTTTAAAGATACTTTACTGTCTATTATAATATCTTTGTTTTCAGGCAGATGCACTATCACATCAGGTCTTAATCTTTTAAACTCTTCATTGGTATAGTTTCCCTGCACCGTATACTCTTTACCCTCTCTTAAACCTGAAGCTTCAAGTATACTGGTCAAAATCATCTCACCCCAGTCACCTTGAATTTTGTTGCTTCCTTTTAGTGCATCTGCAAGATTATGAGCATCTTTTGAGATTTTGAAGTTAAGCTCTTTTAGATTTTCTATTTGACCTGACAGAGCTGTTCTTTGTTTGGTCTCTTCGCTGTATATCTCATTTACTCTGGTACCAAAATAGTTAAGCTGCTCTTTAAAAGGTTTTAAAACCATATTTATATTTTCATTTGACTGTTCTTGGGAAGATTTAAATATCTTGTTTGAGATATTTTCAAACTCTACACTTAAGTGTTCTTTCGTTTCCTCTAAAGTTTGTATTTTATCCTCATAATGATCTTTTGTAAGATCAAGCTGGTTTTGTAGTGAACTTAGTTTGATATTGGCTTCATTTTGCAAAGCTTCAAACTGTATATCGTACTTTTGTTTTACAATATACCAAGCTGCAGCTGTAAACACAACTGCACCGGCACCAAAACCTGCTAAAGTATCAATAAGATCCATAAGGGCTATGCCTTCCCTTTTGCACTTTGGATTTTATTTACATAATCGTAGTTTATGGTCACTTTTTGATAAGTGGGTAGAGATTTACTTAAAGAGTTAATAAGTGTATTGAAGTCATCAAAAAGATAGTTTGACATACTTCCGGGAATTGGATTGATCTCATTTAGATAAACTTCACCCTCAACAACAAAAAAGTCACATCTTATAAGTGAGCCTTCAAAAGTTGTATTGTATATCTTTTTAAAACTATCTTTTAATTTTTCCTCTAAGGAGTTATCTATATCTGCTTTTGATACAGTTGTCGTTCTGTTAAAATCAAGATACTTTTTTTCAAAATCCAAGAACTCCTCTTTTGCAGGCTCTTCAACTATAGAGAAAACAAAGTCACCAGATACTTTTGCACCTGCTAGGTTATACTCTTTTACACCGTCTATAAAAGGCTCAATGATTATCTCATCATCAAACTCAAAAGCAACATCAAGAGCATACTCTAGTTCATCTTGTGATTTTACGATAGATACACCGATACTACTTCCTAATCTTACTGGTTTTATGATTACTGGAAAGTTCTCTATATCTATATTGTCTTCTTTATGGAAGTATTTATAGTCAACAGTTTTTACACCAATAGTACTGCTGTATGCTTTTGTAAGATATTTGTTACAGCTTACAACACTAGCCTCAACTCTTGGACCAATAAAAGATATGTTGTAAAACTTAAAAAGTCCAGCTAGTACACCATCTTCACCATCCCCTCCGTGAGTTAGGTTTATAAGTGTATCAAATTCTATATTCTTTTGACCAAATAAAGACTTTTTTGCAAAGCCACCTTGAACTGGAAATAGTTTGTCACACTTTTTATAATCATCACTGCTGAATAATTTTGATTTGATTGTTTGAGTTGGGATATGATAAAGTTCTCTGTTTTTATCTATAAATATATATACAAGTTCCCCGTTTAGAACTTTTTTCATAGTTATGGCACTTACTATACTGATCTCATGCTCAAAACTATAACCGCCGAATACGATCGCTATTTTCATATTTGTCCTATATAAAAGTATTAGGGTTTATCTGCGTAAACCCTTTATAAATACTGATTATATCCAAATATCCCTTTGTAGATAATTTGACTAGATTTTTTTAAATAGATATGCAACACCAAGCAGTATTGCAACTACAAAGATGATACCGTAAGTTTTGAACTCTTCTATATAAGTATATACAAGTTCACCAAGCATATATGATGAGATACCAACCACCAAAGTCCAAGCTATTGTTGCAAAGATATTAAAAAATATAAACTTTTTATAGTCATACTTTGTAAGACCCATAGCTAAGGGTATAAGTGTTTTTATACCGTAGATATATTTTTGTATAAACACTACGGTACTTCCGTATTTTCTCATCAAAAGATGTGCCATAGCTATTTTTCTTTTATGTTTTTGCATCATCTGTTTTGCTTGATGCTTATTGTTTCTAGCAATAGTAAATAAAAACTGATCACCCAAAAAGTTTGCAACCCCGGCAACAACCATAGCTATCACTATATTAAGTTCACCGCTGTACGATAATATCCCTGCAACTACCAGTGCTACAAAACCACCACCAAAAGAGTATAAAAAAAGGATAATATATCCCCAGTCTCGTATAAGTTCTTCCATAGTTCCTAGCTTATCTTAACACCAAAGAACTCTATAGCTTCTTGCTGATCCTCGTCATACTCTTCAAGTTTATTGTTTTTTATAGATTCTACTATAAATTGCTTCACTTTTTCTCTTACATCTTCTATATTGTCAACTTCTACGAAACCGTTAAAGCCCATAGGATGATCGTTGAAAGTTATAGTACCCTCACAGTTTTCCTCTATGAACTCTGCTATATCTCTATAAGTTATAAAGTCAAAAGCACTACTTTGCCAACCTATCTGCTCTAACTCATCATCCAAAAACAGATCTATACCATCATTTGGATGATCATGATATAGATAGTCGTCTTTTTTCTCTTTTACCAAAGCCAAAAAATCATCAGGCTTATCAATCTCATTTTTTCTCATAAAGTCCCTTAAATAAAATATCTGGAATTTTACTTAATTTAAACCAAATATTCTATTTACTCTAT
>JAYEKV010000182.1:0-3570 GCA_034716855.1 Campylobacterota bacterium
CCTGCTTCCTCTCCCATATGTACAGTAGCCTCTATCTCCTCTTTTGTTATCTCTGTTGTGAACTTTTTATTTTTAGAGATAAGTGCTGTGATCTTTTGCATAAGTTTTAAAAGTGGATAGGTGATAAATACAAGAGCTGATGTGATCTTTGCACTTATTGGTGCTAACTCTTTCCAGTAGTATGCCCCTAGTGTTTTTGGTATGATCTCTGAAAATATAAGTATAAGAAGTGTAAGAATAGCTGATATATAGAACATATACTGCTCCCCAAACATCCTTGCAGCTTCTGCTCCAACTCCTGCAGCTCCTAAAGTATGAGCAAAAGTGTTTAAAGTAAGTATGGCAGCTATGGAGATATCTATGTTTTTTTTCTGTTCCTCTAGGAGCTTACCGCTTTTTGGTTTCTCCTCTTTTAATACCTCTATGTATGCAGGAGTGATAGATAGAAGCACAGACTCCAAAATAGAGCATAAAAAAGATATACCGACAGCTATAAAAAAATATGTAAAAAGTAGCATTAAATGTTCCTAAAATATTAAATATATTATATGATAACATTATAAGCACTATTATATTAAAATACGGAATAATTTTAACACCAAGGTGATCACACAATATGAAATTTTCAAACTGTTTTATACCAACAACAAAAGAAACACCAAACGACGCAACACTACCGTCACATCAGTACCTTATAAGAGGTGGATTTATCAACAGCCAAGGTTCGGGTCTATACAACTATATGCCACTAGGTAAAATAGTACTTGATAAAATAAGAGCAATAGTAAAAGATGAACTTGACAATGCTGGATGCAGTGAAGTTCAACTAGGCTTTGTAACTCCTATGGATCTATGGGAACAAAGTGGAAGAGCCTCAAAGATGGGCTTAGAGATGCTTCGTATTAAAGATAGAAAAAACAACGACTTCGTACTAAGCCCTACAAATGAAGAAGCTATGGTAGAGCTTGTAAAAAACAGAGTTACAAGCTACAAAGACTTACCACTTAATCTTTACCAGATAAACACAAAGTTCAGAGATGAAGCAAGACCAAGATTTGGACTTATGAGAGGTAGAGAGTTTCTTATGAAAGATGGTTACTCTTTCCATGAATCAGCTGAAGATATGCAAAGAGAGTTTACCCATATGGAAGAGACTTACAAAAAAATCTTCACAAGACTTGGACTAGAGTATAGAGTAGTTGAAGCAGACAGCGGAGCAATAGGTGGAAGTGGATCTAAAGAGTTTCATATCATTGCAGACAGTGGTGAAGATACTATCGTAATCTGTGACAACTGTGACTACGCTGCAAATATTGAAACAGCAGTAAGAAAACCAAGAGTTGTAGACCATGTGCCAATGGAAACTGAGAAAGTAGAAACTATAGGACAAACAACTATAGAGGAAGTGAGTAACTTTTTAAATATAAAGCCTTCTCAAACTGTAAAAGCCGTGGTAAAAAAAGCTGATTATGAAGATAGGTTTGGACTAATTGTATTTTTTATAAGAGGTGATGATGAACTAGAAGAAACAAAAGCTTGTAATGCTTCTGGTGCATTAGAACTTATTGATCCAACTATTGAAGAATTAAGAGATGCTGGTCTTGCTACAGGATATGTTGGTCCATTTGGGCTTCCAGAAACTTTAAATTTTATTATAGACAACGAACTAAAAACAGAAACAAACATAGCTTGCGGAGCAAACCAAGCAGACTATCACCTAAGCGGTCAAGATATAACTACACTAGAAGATGCTCAATTTGCTGATCTAGTAGCAGTACAAGAGGGTAATACTTGTAACTGTTGTGGTGGAACTCTTGGGTATACAAAAGGGATAGAAGCTGGACATATCTTCCAACTTGGTACTACTTATACAGAAGCCCTTGGAGCAAACTTCCTTGACTCAAACGGTAAAACAAAACCTTTCGAGATGGGTACATACGGTATAGGTGTAAGTAGACTAATAGCAGCAGTAATAGAACAAAGCCACGATGACAAAGGGTGTATCTGGACAAAAGAGACAGCACCTTGCTTTGTAGATGTTATTGTATCAAATGGTAAAAAAGAACCTGAGCTAGAAGCTGGTACAAAAATATACGATGCTTTAAAAGAAGCGGGTATCGATGCTATTTTAGATGATAGAAAAAAAGAGAGATTTGGTTTCAAGATGGGTGACTTTGAACTTATCGGGTTCCCTTATGCTGTAGTGATCGGTAAAAAACTACAAGATGACACAGTAGAGATAGTATGTAGAAAATCAGGTGAAAAGATCGATGTAGCACTAAGTGATGCTGTATCTGTAGTACAAAAACTAAAAGAAAACAATATCTCATTACATAAAGCTATCAATCTATAAAAGCTTTTAAGAGAGTAGATAGGTTGATTAATCTATCTATTATATCTTAATGGTTAAAATATTTTATGCAAAATAGAGAGACTATATTAGATTTTCTTAGACAAAACAAACAGAAAATACAAGAAAATTACAAAGTAAATACCATAGCATTGTTCGGTAGCTTTGCAAGAGATGAAGCTACAAAAGATAGTGATATAGATATACTTGTAGATATGAAACCATCTTTTGATAATTTTTTTGATCTTAAATATTTTTTAGAAGATAATCTAGATACAAAAGTTGATCTTGGAAAAGAAAAAAACCTTAGGCTTTTAGTAAAAGATCAAATACAAAACGAGCTTATATATGTCTAAAAGAGATACCTCACTTTATTTTATAGATATATTTATAGCAATAAATAAGATACACAGATATACCAAAAACTTTTCAACATCAGAAGAATTCAAGTGGAGTGAACTTGAATGGGATGCATCCATAAGAGAGCTAGAAATAATCGGTGAAGCAACAAACGCACTCATAAAGTCAGAACTTTTAGAAAATAAAAAGTTTAGAAAAATAGTTGATTTCAGGAATATTATAATTCATGGTTATTTTGGAATTGATGAAGATGAAGTTTGGGATGTAATAAAAGACAAATTGGATCCTTTTGGTGATGAGTTAAAGGAAATTATATTAAATAAAAATATATTTGTAAAAGATGCGATAAAATTTGCAAAAGAAGAAAACTATAAAAATAAAGAACTAATAGAGTTCTTAGATGATTTGGAAAGAAGTTTTAAAATATAAGTGGAACTAACACATATCATAACAGGGGAAGCCAAAAAGCCCCTGCAATATCTCTCATCCTGTGAGGCTGTAAAAGGTAAAGGTCTCAAAGGTGACAGATACTACAACAAAACAGGCACTTTCAACAAACCACAGCTAGACCAATCTGTAAGAGAGATAAGCATACTTCCTTACGAGTCATTACAAGAGTGCAATGACAGATTAGATAGCTCTTTAGAGTTCAAAGAGTTACGAAGAAACCTAGTGATAAAAAACTTTGACTATGAAAAGCTAAAAAATAAAGAGTTCCAAATAGGCACTGCTATTTTTAAAATAGTACGCACAGCTCCACCTTGCAGATACCTTTCAAAACTTTTAGATGAAGATATGATGAAAGGGCTTAAATATATAGGTGGATATAGAGCTGTTGTGGTTCAAAGTGGTTTGATAAG
>JAYEKV010000183.1:0-14133 GCA_034716855.1 Campylobacterota bacterium
CAGGCTTTTTACTTCCAACCACATAGAACGCTTTTTTGGCATCTATAAATTTCAGGTTTTTCGTATCTACAGCTTTTAGATCACTTAGCTGTTTTTTGTTGTTATGAATCTCATCCACCATACAGTGAATAGAACAGAACTGTAAGTTTTTAGCTTCATGAACTGCTGCATGATTTGTTTTATAGAACATTGGAAGTTTCATACCACAAGTTGGACATGAGGCTTTATCTTTTCCAATTTGAAGAAGTGTAGCATCTTTAAAAGGTACGGTTTGGAACATTTTTCCAGCACCATGCATAGCTCCATGAGAGTGACCGCCTCTTGCCTTTGCACCGTAAGTTTTAAATACATATCCAGTATAAAGTTGAAGTGACAGATAAAAAAGTATCGCAAATGAAGCAAAAAAGTAACCTATTGTTTTTCTTAATTTACTTGCAACAATGAGTTTCATTCTTTTATATAGAATGATTAAAGCCCAAGTGATACCTATCCATTTAAAAAGACCAAAGAAGTGAAGCCATCTATCTCCTCTACGAGCAAGGTCATCCACATCTGCACTTATACCAAATCCTTGTGCAAATCCTTCAACTATTTTTTCATAATCTTTTATAAAGAAAGATTCTAAAGTATGACCAAGAGATGCAAATATAAACAATGGTATAAAAGCAACACCAAGAGTTGTAAAGATAGAGTTATAATCTTTTTTAAGTACTTTTGATGCTAAATACAATCCACCGACAGAAAAAATAACAGTAAATATAACAGCAAAAGCAAAGGCAAACCCACCTGCATATTCACTCATACCAAGTGCATTTGCTGTAGTATTCCAGATAAACTGATCTGCTATTTTTGTTCTTTCAAGTCCGTGAGCAAATCCCATAGATACAGGGATAGATGCAAGTATAAGTATATATGTCCAGATTTCAGAGTTTAGAAGTTTTAGTTTAGATCCTAACTGCTTGGCTGGTTTTGTAAATTTAAATTTAACAGCTTCACAAGAGTTAGCACAATCCATACAAAGTGTACAATCATCAGTTTGATTTTTCTTTGCAAAAGTAAAGGGCTTAAGATTGTATTGACAAGCACTTGCACACTCAAAAGTTCTACAATCTTTACAAGAGTCTGTATATGTTTCAAGCTTTGTAAATGATAATTTATCATATGCACGAGTTAGTGTTCCAATAGGACAGATAAATTTACAGTAACTCATATCTTTGTAGATATAGTAGATGATAAAAGCCAGTACTGTTAAAACAGCAAACATCATAGCTGTATTAAAAGGCGACTTCCAAAATCCTGGAAATGTATAGTATATACCCCACCATCCAATAACCAAAATAGCGATACCTATATATCTATTTTGCATCCATTTTGGCATCTTCTTTTTAAGTCCAAATTTAGTGATATATTTACCTAAAAATCCATGGGGACAGATACCACAGAAGATACGACCAAATGTAGGAAGAGTTACCACCATAAACAATGCCCAAAAAACTCCCCAGAAAACTGCACCTGTAAAGATATTGCTTTTATCAGGATTTGCAAATCCAAAGTAAACTGCATAGAAGAATAGGGCGGCTACTAGTATTCTTAGAGCCATTAAAAACTTAGGGTTTTTAAATATAAATCCTAAAATTGGTCTATTAAAAATATCATTCTTATCTCTTTTTATAAAATCTACCATTAAATTATTTCCTTTTTATAGTGAAATGTTTCCACTGATTATTAAAACTCCTACACTTATAAGTAGAAGTGAAGCAGATATTTCAACTGCTTTTTTATAGTTTGTAAACTGCTCTAAAATACCTCTAATAAGAGTTGAGAGAAAAAAACCATAAAAAAATAGTGTAAACATAACAGCACCTATTCCAAAACTAAGCCCCAAACCTATTGCACTAAAGATAGTTGTAGTATTACCTGAAAGTGATATAAGTGTCAAAATAGGGGCACATAGATTTATAGATATAGTTGCACCAAGACTAAAATATCCAAGTTTTGATATATCTTTTTTTTGTTTGTTATTGTGTGGTTTGTGAATACCACAAGCTTTTTTACCTTTGATAGAGTTATAAATCATATATACTCCAAGGAGTACCGTAGAAGTGCCTAAAATATAAGTATAGATAAAATTATCATCTATTAAATTTTTAACAAGAACAGAACTGCTTGAAGCTATAACAGCTATTATCACATAGGTGAAGATTCTCCCTAAACTAAAAGAGATCATCACACCCATAGATTCTTTAACAGAGTTTGACTTATTTACTAGTATAGGACTAAGAAACGGCATACACGATAACATGCACGCCGTTGCTCCAAAGGTAAGTCCCACTAGGAATATTGAAAGATAAGCTGTGTATTCCAAGTGTTTATACTTTTGTTAGAACTTGTATCTTAAACCTGCATAGTATGCTCTAGCCTCACCAACTCTAATTGTTGCATTTTCCATTGTTGCTTCTGTTGCACTTGAAACATTTGCAAATTCATAATAGTTTTTGTCAAAAAGGTTACTTACTCTAGCAAAGAACTCTAAAGACTCACTATATTTATATTGACCTTTTAAATTAAAAATAGTATATCCACCCATTTTAAATTTATTTGCTTCGTCTGCATAATAACTACCTTTATAGTTTGCTTCAGGTGAAATAGTTAACTTATCATTAACTTTATAATTCATTGCTAGATTAATCATATGTTTAGGTGTTCTTGGTACATAATTACCTGATAAATCAACATTTGTATCAAATGTATCATCTGCACCAGTCCAAGTAGTTAGTCCTCCAGTTTGCTGAGAAATTGTATATTTTGTAAATTTTGCTTGTAGGTATGTATATGCTAAATCATATGAAAATGTTTTAGATTTATTACTATTTATAGAAAGTTCAAATCCTCTACTTCTCATATCCCCAACATTATCATATGGACCAAAAGTTTCAGTACCAATATCGTCATCATCAATATAGCTTCCTGATATTGAACCTATATAGTCTTTTCTATCAAGCTGAAATATTGAAGCGTTATAAGCTAAATTTCCTTCAGTTTTACCTTTTATTCCTAACTCATAGTTATATGTTTTTTCCACATCTATTTTAGAAGGTACAGGTGTTGGGTATCCTCCATCTGCAATAACAGATTTATTGGCACTTATTTGATTTACTGTAGGTGCTCTAAATCCAGTTGAGATACTGGAGTAAATCTCTTGATTAGAATTCAGTTTATAGTTAAATCCAAGTCTGTATGACATATTATCATAACTAGGAGTAACATTATTTGAATTATTTTGATCATCTAAGTATTTATGTTCGATATCATCATATCTCAAATTTAATGTTGTTATTAGATCATTTGTAGTTTGATGTTTTATTTCAGTATAAAATGCTTTTATACTTTCTTCAGTTTTATATTTTTCTAATAGGTCTCCTTCATTTAAAGGACCTACTGATTGAAGAACACCAGCCCAATTGTAGACATCATCTGGATCTATGCCATCAATAGCATCATAAATTATTTCATCAGTATTATTCTTTTGAAGATCAAGACCTGCCATAAGTGCAAAACTATCTAGTTTCGTTCTGTACTCAGATTTTAAACCATTCTGATCCCATATTTCGAATTTATCTTTTTCTGTTCTAGCTGTTTTATTTTTTTTATCATCTTCGTAGCTATGTAATCTAACCATAATATTAGAATCATCATCTAAATCTTTATTATATGTAACAAATAGTTTAGTAAGATCACTATCATAATAACCACTGTATGAAGATGAATTTTTACTTGTAGGATCTGTTATAGCTTCGGTAATACCGCTTACGCTATTACCATCACCTGTTTCTCTTTTTGATAAATCAGCTCCAAATGTTATATCGCTTGTATCATCAATATAATATTGGTATTTACTATTAACTGATTTTTTAGTAACAAAAGCTTCATCCCAATAACCATCAGTATCAGTATAGCTTCCTTGAAGTTGTAATGCTCCTGTTTCAAATGATTGATTTGTTGAAGCTACAAATTTTTTATAACCAAAACTTCCTGATTCAGCTTCGATTTTAGAACTACTTATGCCACTTTTTTGTCTTTTTGTAGTAATAACAACTGCACCTGCAATTGCATCATTTCCATAAAGATAAGAAGCACCACCTTTTATAACTTTTATTGATTCTATATTATCAAGATCAATATTTATTTTACCTGTGGTTTCCTGTACAGAAACACCATCAATAACAATTGCAACACCAGGTCTTTCACCCATGTACATTTGATTATCAACGCCTCTAATATGTACTTTAAGTGAGTCTGTTCCAGATAATGTCATAGTTACACCAGGTACTGTATTTAATATATCTGATACACTTTTTGGATTTATTGTTTCAATGTCTTTTGCTGTAATAACCTGAATATTTGATACTTGTGCTTTTTGACTATCTGCATTATCATCAATAGTTGAAGACTCAACACTTATCTTCCCTAAGTCTTCCGCCGCATTTAGTGATGTTGCAAGTGCTATTGCTGCAACAAATGAAAATTTTATTTTTCCCATGTTTTATTATCCTGTTAAAATTTTTTTGGGATTATTACACGGGTGTGTTAATAGTTTGTTAATTATTAGTTATATTTATAAATAAGTTTAAAATTTAAGATTGTTAAAAGGATAGTGTTACAGATAGTTAGCTGTAGTTGCTAACTATCTGTTTTGTTATATTAAAAAGTTTCATAGAAGAGCTTATCTCACACTCTTCTCTATGTGAGTGTGGGAAGTATATATTTGGTCCTATTGAACAGATTTGCATATTGGGATATTTCTCTTTAAATATGGCACACTCCAATCCTGCATGGATTGCATTTAGTGTTGCATTTGGTACGGTTTGCTTATATATTTTTAGTACATCAGCTGTAAATTCACTATGTGTTGGTTTCCAAGCCGGATATTTTCCGTCAGTTTCTACTTCAAAGTCAAAAACTTTAAGTATCTCTATGGTCTCTTTTTTAACTATCTCTAACTCTTCATTGTCCATACTTCTAGCACTAAGGCTTATCTGTACACCGTTTATACCATTTTCCACAATTGCCAGATTTATAGAGCTTAAAACTACACCTAACTCTTTATCATATCCTCTTACTCCGTTTGAAAAAGTATATAAAAAGTCTAGTATATCACTATGCAGTTTTTTATAGTGTTTACTTTCATCATCTATAGAAGTGATGGTCATATTCTCATGTGAAGCTTGTGGCATGTTGTTTGAAGCTATTATTGCTTTTGCTCTTTTTGGGATAGAGTTTATCCTCTCTCCACCATTTATATCTAAAAGATCTGCATCACACTCTTTAATGGTTTTTGCTATAAGTTTTAGTGCATTTGGTATATTTTTATCTATATCTACACCGCTGTGACCGCCATCAAGGTCATCTATTGTGATCTCATATAGTGTTTTATTGTCACTATTTTTTAGATACTCACCTTTGTCATTTAATGCAAAGATATCAGCTCCCCCTGCACAACCTATGCAGATCTCACCCTCCATCTCACTGTCAAGGTTAAGCATATATTGTGACTTTAGTTGGTGTTCAATATTGTTTGCACCTATTAGTCCTATCTCCTCATCACAGGTAAAAAGATACTCTGCATTTAGACCTTCTTCCATAAGTGCCATCATATAAGCACACCCCATGCCATTATCAGCTCCAAGTGTTGAGTCTTTGGCTTTTAGGTAACCGTCTTCTTCTATTATCTCAGGAACTTTTCCATCTTCAAGACATACTATATCGTAGTGTGATTGTAGACATATTTTTGGTGTTTGATCCTCTTTGTAACATAAAATATTGTTTGCATCATCTATTTTACATATAAAGTTTTGTTGTTTTGAAAATTCTTTTAAAAAGTTGATAAAAGGTTCGTGAGTTCCGCTGCATCTAGGGATGGCAGTAATTGTTTTAAATAGCTCTATTGCTCTCATAATAACTCCATAAGGTTTTTATGAAGTTATTATATCTAATTTCTAGTTAGAAGCTTGCCCATTCATCATCATTTGTGTTTGATGTAACAGGAGTTATTTGTTCTGCAGGCGAAGGTACTGATGCAGGGTTGCTTTTTTTAGGAGAAGGCTTTATTGTAGGTGATGAGTTAAATGTATTTGAATTACTTGAAGCCCCATCTTTTGCTTTTACAGTATCTCTACCCTCGAATTGTTTTTCATTTACATTTGATACTACAAGTTTAGCTATAGTGTCTGTCTCGATTGCTATTTCATTACTTTGATTAGCTATATTTGCATTTTGTTGTGTTTGTTGGTCAAGAGAATTAACAGCATCATTTATTTGGATTATTCCTGACTGCTGCTCTTTAGATGCAGACTCTACATCTCTTATAAGTTCTATTGTTTTAGAAATATTTTCATTTAGTCCACTGTATCCTTGTATCATCTGATCAGCTATATTTTTACCGCTATTCGCTTTTGATGTAGCATTTTCTACTAGTGTTTTAATCTCATTTGCTGCTTCTGCAGATCTGCTTGCTAAGTTTCTTACCTCTTGTGCAACAACTGCGAACCCTTTTCCTGCTTCCCCTGCTGTTGCTGCTTCTACTGCTGCATTTAGTGATAAAATATTTGTTTGGAATGATATCTGGTCAATTACTGATATTGCTTCATTTATAGCTGTTACCTCTTTGTTTATCTGATCCATAGCTGTTGTAGTTTCAGAAGCAAGTGATTCACCTTTTGTTGCGGATTTTGTAACCTCTGATGCAAAACCTGACATCCTTACTACATTTTCTGTATTATTAGATATATTACTTGTGATCTCTTCAATAGCTGCTGCTGTTTCTTCAAGTGCAGCTGCTGCTTCATTTGAGTTTTTATTAAGTACTGCAACATTTTCAAGAAGTATATCACTGCTTCTATCAAGTGTAAGACCGTTTGATTTGTTTTCTACTAATATTTTTGTGATAGTATCTTGTACATGATTAACCTCTTTTATAAGCTTTTCAAAGACACCACCGCTTTCAATGCCCTCAAGTACAAGTTTTCTTCTATAGTCTTGGTTACCATACTCTTCTAATAATTCATTGATACTGATAAATCTTGATTTTTGGTTTGCTAACATTCCATTTATTAGAGACTTCACTTCATTTAACATTGGATTCGAAGATGATTGTTCAATATGTTGAGAGAACCAACCGTTACAAGCTCTATTTAGTACAATTTTAGTATCTTCTAAAAGCTTTTTGTCTTGCTCTAAAGATTCTTTTGTATTTGATGCATGAGTGTTTATCTCTTTTGAGACAAAGCCAATCTCATCATTATTTTTTATATCAATCGCTTCAAAACTATCAGCTTTATGTTCTAAATAATCAAAAAAACCACATATACCTTTACTGATACCTCTAATAGACTCATTTATCTGACTTGCAACTATAAATACAACCGCTGCATCAATTATTATAAGTATAGCTATATAAATATTGATAGCAGTTAGTCCACTAGCTATATCCGGATTGGTTTGTGCTATCTCACCAAATTTACTATTTACGAATATACCTACTAGAAAACTTCCTATTGTACCGATTGCTAAAATAATGTACAATTTTGCTTTTATGGATAGGTTTCTCATTTTCATCCTTATAATTATTATTTACTAATATTATAACTGGTTTTTTGTCAAATTATCATTGGTATATTGTATGTTTTTTAGTCAATAGTTACAAATTGTTATTAATTATTATTTTTTGTAAAATTTAGTGAGATAGAATTTACACAGTGTCTTGTACTTTTAGCTGTAAAACCTTCCCCTTTAAATACATGACCAAGGTGACCACCACACTTTGCACACACTATCTCAACTCTTCTTCCATCCGCATCGGGAAGCTCTTTTACGCTGTCACCTATAGCATCATCAAAGCTAGGCCAGCCAGTACCGCTGTCAAACTTTGACTCTGAACTAAAAAGTGGAGTATCACATTGTTTACATCTGTAAGTTCCATCTTCTTTATAATCGAAATATTCACCTGAAAATGCTCTTTCTGTACCTTTATAAAGAATTACTCTTTGTTCCTCTTCATTTAGTTGATTGTAAGACATTTGTTTATCCTTTTAAAATTTTAATTAAGTTCTTTATATAAGCTGTCTCTCTCAATAGGATCAAATCCACTGTTTTTGATAAGCTCTATAAATTCATTTTGTTTCATACCGTTTGCACTAGCAGCTCCTGCTGCAGAGTTTATAGACTCTTTTTCAATAGTACCGTCTAAGTCATTAGCCCCAAACTCTTGAGCTAAGAGTGCTAATTTGATAGATGATGTTACCCAGTATGCTTTCAAGCTTGGGATATTATCTAAAACTATTCTACTTATTGCAAATGTTTTTAGTATCTCTTGAGCTGTTGGAAAGTCCGTAACTTTTAAAAAGTTGTTCTCTTTTTGATATACAAGAGGGATAAAGGCATTAAACCCACCCGTTTGATCCTGAAGCTCTCTTAATCTTAACATATGATCTATTCTATGCTCTCTTGACTCTATGTGACCAAATAACATTGTTGCATTTGATTTTCTACCCTTTTTGTGCCACTTTTTATGAATCTGCAACCATTGATCTGAGTCTACTTTACCACCACATACTCTTTTTCTAATATCTTCATCAAATATCTCAGCACCGCCTCCTGGCATAGAGTCAACACCATAATCACACATCATATCAATGATCTCATCATAAGATTTATTATATTCTTCACTTAAAAAATGGATCTCTGCTGCTGTTAGAGCTTTTACATGAAGTTGTGGATATTTATCTTTGATCTTTTTAAATATTTCAAGATACCACTCCAACCCTGTGTTTGGATTGTGAGCAGATACTATATGCACCTCTTTTATACCGTTTTGTACACTTTTGTCAACAGTATCTAATATCTCTTCATGTGTCATAGCATATTGGTTTGGGTTTTTTCTACTTGCACTGTAGGCACAAAACTGACACACATCTTTACAGATATTTGTAGGGTTTATGTGTCTGTTCACATTGTAGTATGTTTTTCTGTCAAATTTTTCTTCTCTTATTTTTGAGGCATAAATGCCCAGTTCTAAAAGATCCATATCATAAAGTGCAAGTGCATCTTTCATATCAAGTCTTATATTTTGGTCAAGTTTTTCTTTTAAAGTCATTTATCTTTTAATCCTTATTTCCATCTTATTTTATAGTTTTCGCTGTTTGCAATATCATTTACATATTTGGTTTCAAGTTTATGAACAGCAATTATCTCTATCTCTTTACCATTGTAGAACCATCCTTTACCACTGTCCACAATCTCTTTATCAATAAAAAGTTTTTTTAGCTCATCACTGCTTAAAATCAACTCTTCCATTTTAAAGTCCTTTTAAAAAGCCATAAGTCCGTTTAGATTATTTGATATTTGTGTAATAGCTTTGGCTGTAAGTTTTTCCATAAATTTTTCCATCTTATCCTCTTTCGTCCAGATAGGTTTTTCTACTTCACTTAAATTTATTACAATATTTTTAGCTCTTGAGAGTGTTGCTACTTCATCAACAAGCTTTACCTCTTTTGCCAAAGAAGCTGTAAATATATGTGCATCAGCATAAGTTTTGTGATCCTCTTTTTTAAGACCTCTTGCTTTTGCCACATCGGCAACAAACATATCATAGGTACTTTGTGTGATCTTTTTTAGCTCTTCTCTCTCTTTTTGAGTCCATTTTCTTGTAGGTGTTCCAGCTTCTTTATAGTCACCAACTTTTACTGTTTGTGATTTTATACCTATTTTAGACATAAGCTCACTTGCATCTACACTTTGCATAATTACACCGATACTTCCTATCATACTTCCAGGGTTTGCAACTATTGTATGTGCATATATGGAAGCATAGTAACTTCCACTTGCCATAATGCCTTTAGCGTAAGCTACTACTGGTTTTATCTCATTTAGTTCTTTTATAGCGTGTGCTATCTCAACAGATGGAGCTACTGCACCGCCTGGTGAGTTTACACTTAGAAGTACACCTTTGATGTTTTTGTTCTTTTTAGCTTCATCTATTTTTTCAAGTACATCTTTTGCACTCATAATCGGACCGCTTAGATCTATGGTCTGAAGATTTGCTTTTTCAATATTTTGTGTGTCTGTATTAACAAATAAAATAAAAACAAGAGTTAAAAAAAAGACAGTTTTAAAGTTCTCTTGTATAAATTTTATTGGAGCCGTTATAGGCCAAAACAGTTTACTTATGAAGTTCATTTTTTCCCTTTATGTATACTTTGTCAGCTTTTGTCGTATGCAACAATATAGATGTTGCTATATTATCATCTTCACATTTATCAGGAAGCTTGAAGCTTATGATATCTGCATCATATCCTTGTTTAAGTACACCTTTTTTTAGACCCAAAGCATCAGCACCACCTTTTGTTGCTGCAATTAGAAGTTTTTTTGACAACTGTTCAGGTGTAAAGTTTGTATGGATAAAGAAAGCATTTCTAAGCTCTTCAAACATATTTAAAGTATGGTTTGAACTAAGTCCGTCAGTACCCATGGCCATAGGTATATCATCGATATAGCTTAGATTTAAAGAAGCATTGCTTAGAAGTCTATTTGAGTTTGGACAGTGGATGATTGAACCGCCAAGCTCTTTTATCTGCTGAAGCTCACTTTTATTTGCTTCTACACAATGTGTAAAACTTAAGTTTTCTATATTTTTAAATTGGTATAGAAAGTCACTTGGTTTTTGTAAAGATTGATGCTGGTCAAGCATATCTTTGAAAAAATCTTCAAACTCACCTTTACTATAGTTAAGCCAGTCATTTTCAGCTTTGCTTTCTTGAAAGTGTGTTGAAACTGCCATATGATTTTGGCGAGCTATTTTGAGTACCTCTCTTATTAAAAAAGGGTGTGTGGAGTAGGGTGAATGTATAGCAATTGCAGGTATAAAATTATCTTTTGCATTTTCTTGTGCTGTTTTAAGTTTTGCTTTGAAGTCCGCAAATAAAGTATCTATCATATCTGCTTTACTCCCTAATACTTCTGTAAAATATACAACATTTAGGGGAGAATCTATACAAGGCTGCATATCAAAGCCGTAAGAGCTTATTGCACCTACGGTTGTTGTACCGTTATTTAGCATAGATTGTAATTCATTTGATATAAGTTTTGCAGTTGATTTTTCAATGATCTCTTCTCTATTAGACATAACTGATAAGAGCCATTGAACAAAGTTTCCGTATTTTAGTGTAGTTTTATTACTTGAAAACTCAAGGTGCACATGAGTATTTACAAGTCCTGGCATCAAAACAGAATTTTCACCCAAATATTCTATATCTTCATCTTTATAATCTTGGCTAATCTGTTCTACAGTACCTACTTTTTGTATGGTTTTATCAAAAACGATAGCTCCATCTTTTATGATGTTGAATTGTTCATCACAAATCAAAAGCCAATCTGCATGTAGTATTTTCATGTTACTCCGTTGTTACCGTTATAATCTTCTTATATTATTTTGGATATTATACCAAAAAAATATAATATAAAAGGACGAAAATGAAAATAGCAGTTATTCAAGGACCAAATCTAAATATGTTAGGTATTAGAGATCAAAAACTTTACGGACCTATGACTTTAGACCAGATCCATGAGCAGATGAAAGCAAGTGCTGCACAAAACGGTGTAGAACTTGAATTTTTTCAAAGTAACTTAGAGGGTGAAATAGTTGATAAAGTACAAGAGTGTTTAGGAACTGTTGACGGTATCATTATAAACCCTGCAGCTTACAGCCATACAAGTATAGCTATTGCAGATGCAATAAGTGCAGTTAATCTTCCTGTAGTTGAAGTACATATCTCAAATATCTACAAAAGAGAAGAGTTTAGACAAAAGTCTATAACAGCTACTTCAAGCTTAGGTGTTATCACAGGATTTGGACCATTTGGTTACCATATGGGTCTAATTGCTTTAATGCAAATCTTAAATGAGATGAAACAATCACAACTAGCAGCACAACAAGCACAAGAAAAGCCAGCTGAATAAAAAATGAAAAACTATATTCTGCGAAATGAAAATGCAGTTTATTTTGAATGCGGTTACAGCTGCGATAATGTAATATTTTTAAGTCTAAACGGTGATAATTATTTTATCACCGATGGTCGCTACGAAATAGAGGCAAAACTTTTTGCTAAAAACTCTAAGGTTATTATCTCTAATGATCTTATAAAAGAGACAAGAAAACTTCTAAAAAAATTCAAAATAAAAAAACTGCACTTTGATCCAAATGATTTTAATCTTTTAACATACGAAAAACTAAAAGATAAACTACATATAAACTTTAGTCAAAAACCAAACTTTTCAAAACAAAAAAGAATAATAAAAACTGATGAAGAGATAAAGCTAATAAAAAAAGCTATGAGCTTAGGAAGAGAAGGTTTTAAACAGTTTGCCAACTATCTTAAAAGAAGCGGTGACGGTAAAAGTGAAAAGTTTCTGTTCTTTAAGATAAAAGAGTACCTTACACAAAAAGGTGAACTAGATCTTAGTTTTGATCCAATAGTTGCTATAAATGAAAACAGTGCAAAACCACATGCTCTTCCAACTACACTTAAATTAAAGCAAAATGATTTACTTCTTGTGGATGCAGGAGTTAAGTATAAAAGGTACTGTAGTGACAGAACCTGCACAAGTATATTTGATGACCATATAACTTTCAAAAGAGAACAACACTTTAGTTCAAAAAAAGAGCAGAAGGTCTACGATATAGTTCTAAAAGCTCAACAAACTGCCATAAGTAAAGCAAGAAGCGGTATGAAAGCTTCAACTATTGATAAAATTGCAAGAGATATTATAGAAAAAGCAGGTTACGGTAAATATTTCGTCCACAGTACAGGTCATGGAGTAGGGCTTGATATACACGAATACCCAAATATAAACTCAAGAAATGATGTAATTATTGAAGACAATATGGTATTTACGGTAGAACCAGGTATATATCTGCCAAATAAATTCGGTGTAAGGATTGAGGATACGGTTGTGATGAAAAAAGGTCGGGCAGTTATCTTATAAAACTTTTGAACTATTTTCTAAAAGAAAAGAATATATTTCAATTCACACTTGTATTATCTTCATCTAGAGTTTCAAGTCGTTTTATCCACTTGTTTCTCAACTCAAACATTATAAAACACTTGACAAATAAATTTTTATGTATTACAATGTATCTACAATGAAATACAAGGCAACACTATGAAAAAAGCAATCAATATTAGACTCGAAGAATCATTGCTAACTGATTTAGATAGTTATGCACAAGAATTAGATAGAACAAGAACATACATCATTGAAAAAGCAATTGGAACATATTTTGATACATTAGATGAAATGATTGCGGATAAAAGAATTGATGAAGTAAAAGAAGGAAATGTAGAAGTTTTTTCACTTGAACAAGTTGCACAACAACTTGGATTAAATTAATGTTTAAAGTTATCGTTCCGAAATATACTTTAAAAGAATTATCAAAAATAGATAAAGAAAATCAACAATTAGTTTTTGACAAAATTAAAGATTTAGAAAAAGGTATTTTTGTCAGTGACAAATCTTTAAAAGGTAGACATAAAGGTAAATTTAGAAAAAGAGCTGGAAACTATAGAATTGTTTATTTAAAAGAAAATGATATTTTATTAATTACACTTATTAGAGTGGCACATAGAAAAGAAGTGTATTGATTTTATAACAAATCAGAAGAGGTGAACAAGGTAACCTATTCTAAATTAAACAAGTTTAATTTTACGAAATAGCTACAAACCCTTATAAATACAGTCTTTATCTAAGCTTATAATTATACTATTTTAACACTTTAAAAATAGTTAGTCCTTATTAAGTCCGTGTACCAACAAATTATGAAACTATTCATCATATAATATGAAAGAAATACATATAAATGAATGATATTCACTTTTAAGAATATTATTAGTATAATCAAAAAATGAGGGGAATTCTAAATGTCAAAAAAAATAAAAGAGCAATTAAAAGATATAAAAAAAGAGTTAATTTTGGAGAAAGTATCTGAGTATTTTGAAAGAGTTAGTTATGAACATACAAAGATAGCTGATGTTTCAAAAGACTTGGATATAGCTGTAGGAACGCTATATAAAATGTTTACTT
>JAYEKV010000184.1:0-14103 GCA_034716855.1 Campylobacterota bacterium
TTTTCAAAAACTGAACAGCTTATAACAGTTTTATCGGTAGTAACCCTATCATTAAGGATCTCACCATCTGTAGTGGAACCTATTATTACGGCATTTGGTAATAGTTCAAGAATAATTTTTCTTATAGTATTTAGTTTGTCCTCTTGAAGTATACAACTAAATATCTGTATCAGTATGTTCTCTTTTAAAGAAAGTTCATTTTCATATACGAACTCTTTAAACTCCTCTTTTGAACTGTAATACATATTTAGTGTATACATCTTTACCCTTTAAATATTTTATCTAAAATAATGATTAATTTTTCTTTATCTACCGGTTTTGAAAGATAATAGTCCATACCGGCTTCCAGGAATCTTTCCTTGTCACCTTTTAGAGCATTTGCAGTTAATGCTATTATAGGTGTATGGGTGATATTATTTTGCTTTTCATAATCTATTATATGTTTAACTGCTTCAATCCCTCCCATATTTGGCATGTTTTCATCCATCAATATACAATCGTATTTGAGATGATATTCTTTATACATATCTACAGCTTCCATACCGTCATTTGCTATATCAAAGGAGAACCCAAATTTTTTCAGTATAATTTTCATAAACATTTGATTTGCTTTGTTGTCTTCAACCAATAAAACTGAACCTTTAAATTTAACAGCTTTGTTGGCTTCATTACTTTTTTTAATATTTTCTCCAACTTTAACAGGGATAGAAAAATAAAACTCACTGCCTTTATTAAGTGTACTTTTTACTTTTAGTGTACCTCCTAAAAGTTTTACAAGCTCATAACTTATGGATAAGCCAAGTCCGGTTCCTCCAAAGCGTCTTGTAGTTGACTCTTCTGCTTGTGTAAAAGCTTCAAAAATCGTTGAAAGCTTCTTTTTTGGTATACCTATACCTTCATCTTTTATACTTATACTAAGCATTCCCTCTTTATAGTTTGCATTAAATTTAATAGATCTATTATCATGTGTAAATTTAACAGCATTAGATATAAGATTGGATATAATTTGTTTTAGTCTTAAGATGTCACTGTTCAAACTTTTTTCTTTTATATCAATATTGGTTTGAAAATCTATATTTTTATCTTTACAGCTTGCATCAAACAATTTGGATAAACTTTCAAATTCATCTTTTGGATCAAAATCAATATAATCTAATTCAATTTTACCATTCTCTATCTTACTAAAATCAAGTATGTCATTTATAACCCCAAGAAGTGAATGGCTAGATTTATCAACGATATTTAGATACTCAAGGTTTTGTTTATCGTTTATGTTCTCTTTTAAAAGTCCTATAAATCCAACTATGGCATTTAGTGGAGTCCTAATCTCATGTGACATATTAGCTAAAAACTCACCTCTTGCTTTTGTAGCATCATTTGCAATCTTGTTTGCAATTTTCAACTGTTCTTCAATTATTTTTCTTTTATCTATCTCTATGGCTAGTTTTTTATTCCACCATAAAATAATAAATAGTATCGCAGTTACTACCACTAGCAGTTCATAAAACAAACTATAATCAAATTCCGATACTTTCTTACCTGTGATCCATCCTCTGTAAATATTATTTCTATCTTCAATAGATATAGAATCAATAGCTTTATTTAGTATCTCTTGAAGTGTCTTATAATCATCTCTGATCATTAATTGTAGTTTAAAATCAACATCGGTAATACCACCGATCTTGACACTATTTGAATAGTCATTATTTAAGATATTTTGTTAAAGAACAGGCAGTATGTCAACTGCGGCAAAAACCTCGCCTTTATCTACAAGTTTGATAGCTTCTTTTGTATTTGCAACCTGTACAAAGTCAATTGCAGGATATTTTTTCTTTAATAATGTGTAAGCACTGTAGTTTTTACCAACAGATACTTTTTTACCTTCTAAAATGGAGGTCTTTTGAATAAAATCCGCGTCATTTTTCACGGCAATTGAAATTGGAAATCTTTCATAGCTTTTTGTAAATATAGAGTATTCTTCTTTAGATTTTGTCTTTGTAGTTACCATATTAAAATCAAATTTCTTCTCTTTGATCCCTTGCAGAACTTCTGAAAAATTATCTGCTTTGTGGATCTCTACATTCATATCTAACTTTTTTGATATAAGTTTTAAGTACTCTACTCCAATACCGACAACCTGTCCCTTATTATTTTCAAAATTAAAAGGGATCCATGTGGTGGTCGTTATGGCATGAAAGGTATTGTTTTTTATATATTCTTTTTCAGACTCTGTTAGTTTTGGAAGTTTTGAAGCAGAATTATTACCGTTAGCAAAATTTACACAAACAATAATATGAATAAAAAGTAACAATAATAAATTTTTCATATAAACTCCTTATATTATACAATCTAAAATATATTAATCCACATATTGATCTCTTATTACTAGGAACTGATCAAGATTATCTAAGAACAGATCCATAAGTACAGGATCAAACTGCTGTCCTTTTTCCACATTAAAAAGTTTTAATATTTTTTCTAAATCCCAAGCTTTTTTATAGCATCTATCACTTCCAAGAGCATCAAAAACATCACAAATAGCAGTTAATCTTCCATATATATGTATATCTTCACCCGATTTTCCACTAGGGTAGCCTTTACCATCCCATCTTTCATGATGCTCCAAAGCAATAAATGCAGAAGCTTTTAAAATTGGTCTTGTTGAGCCCTTTAACATCTCATATCCTATTTTTGCATGTTCTTTCATAACCTCAAACTCTTCTTTATCTAATCGTCCCGGTTTATTTAATATAGCATCAGGGATACCAACCTTACCTATATCGTGCATAGGGCTGGCAAGTTTTATCAACTCTGCTTCCTTATCATCAAGTCCTGTAAGTTTAGCAAGTAAGTATGAGTACTCTGCTACTCTTTTTACATGGTTTCCGGTCTCTTTACTTCTTGTTTCTCCAATGGCACCCATAGTAAATACAACCTCTTTTTGTGTATCCTCTATCTCTTGATTTAGTTCAACTATCTCTGTAATATTATGCATCAATTGAAGATGTTCTATAGTGTTACTGTCAGAATCCTCAATTGGATAAACAATAGTATCCATATAAAAAGGCTTACCGTTTTTTGCTATATTTTTAAAAATAATATCAACCATCTCTTTCTTTGAGAGTTTTTCTTTTAAGTTTTCACAATCACCTTGTTCAATATGTGATATATCTCTTATCTCAGAACAATTAGTTCCAATTAGTTCCTCTTTTGTATAACCACTAGCCTGAATAAATTTATCATTTACATAGGTAATAATGTTATTTGGATCTGTTCTAAGTATGGCATTTGTTTTATCTATACACTCTTCATACTGTTTAGATAAATTCAAAGCACCGTCAAATTGTTTTACAGAGATATTAAGCTGATCTTCAAAATACTCTTTCATCTTATGCTGTTGTGTTATATCGGTTCTTAGTCCAATATACTCAATAACATCACCTTTGGCATCTAAAATTGGACTTATAGATGCCTGTACCCAATAGTAGCCACCGTCTTTTTTCTTGTTTTTTACTTCACCAGTCCAGGTTTGCTTTAGATCTTTTATAGTAAACCACATAAATTCAAATACAGCAGGATCTACATCAGGATGTCTTACTGCATTTTGCGGTTTCCCTAGTAGTTCCTCTCTTGAGCATCCTGAGATATCACAAAATTTATCATTTACAAATGTTATAATTCCCTTTGGGTCAGTTTTTGATACGATTGTTGTCTCATCTATAGCATTTTTATACTGCTTTAATAGTAAATTTGATAACTCATAGTCTTTTTGTTTATTGGACATTTTGTATGCTTCATTAACGATATTTATGAACTTTTTTGGATTAAGGGGTTTTTCTATAAAGTAATTAACTCTAAGTGTAATGGCTCTTATTAGATCTTCTTTATTCTCAAGTCCGGTTACCATTATAAATATTTGATCTTGATTTACACTTTTAATATTTTCAATTAATTCAAATCCATCCATAACCGGCATCATCATATCTGTCATAACTATATCATATTTGTCTTTTTTATATATTTCTAGTGCTTCTTTACCGTTTAAAGCATATTCTACATTTTTTATTTTATTTTTTTTGAATAAAATCTTTACAAATTGTATTACGCTTGGCTCATCCTCAACATATAATATATTAATATCTTCATAATTATCTAAAGTATTCATATAATACTTTATCCTTTTATAATATCTATTTCATTTAATTTATTTAATAAGTTTTTACACTCATGATAGTTTTTATCACTTAACTCTTTTTGAAAATTGATAGTAATTTTGACAATATCAATAAACCTAAGTTTAACAGCACCTATTCTTAAAAGATTTATTATTTTAAGAATTGATTCATCATCTTTTTCATCTAACAGTTTATCAATATTATTTAAGCCTATTTTATAGTTCTTTTCATATACATCAAATTTTTCTTCACTTTTTGGCTCTTTTTTTATTTTGTGCTCATCACCTAAAAAGTAACTTAGAAATTTTATAAGTTTCTCTTTATCAAGAGGCTTTGTAAGGTACTCGTCCATACCTGCTTTTAAAAATTTCTCTCTATCACCTTTTATTGCATTTGCAGTAAGTGCAATGATAGGAGTATATCTAAGAGAAGATTCTTTTTCATATTTTCTTATCACTTCAGATGCTTCACTACCATTCATATTTGGCATATTCTCATCCATTAGTACAAGATCATAATTTCCTTGTTTGTACATTCTTACAGCTTCCACACCATCATTGGCAATATCAAAAGTAAGCCCTAGCTTTTTTAGTATGATGGTCATCAAAGTCTGATTTGTTTTATTATCTTCAACTAAAAGTATATGATTATCAAACTTTTTAGTACGAGTTACAAGATCACATCTTTTTTCCTCTTTGTGTTTGATCTCATTTTTCTTATATTCTTTTAGAGGTATATTAAAATAAAATTTTGCACCTTTTCCGACATCACTCTCTAAAGATATTTTACCACCGAGCATCTCTACAAGCTTACTACTGATACTAAGACCAAGTCCTGTTCCTCCAAACTTTTTTGTTGTGGTAGATTCTGCTTGTGAGAATAGTTCAAAAACTTTGTCATGATTTTGCGGTGCTATACCGATACCTGAATCTTGAATACTAAATAAAAGATTGTTTTTATCTTTATCCAATAATATTTGGAATTTTACTTCACCGTTAGAGGGTGTGAATTTTATAGCATTTCCTATTAAATTTGTTAGAATCTGCTTCAATCTTAAAAAATCTGATTTTAAATATTTTGGTACATCATTAGCGATATCATAAACAAAAGAGATGTTCTTCTCCTCCGCTTTATGTTCGTTCATAGACACTATACTTTTGACAAGCTCATAAATAGTAAATACTTCATGTACAATATCAAGCTTGTTACTCTCTATTTTACTAAAGTCTAAAATATCATTTATAAGTCCAAGCAAGTGTTCACTTCCATTTTCTATAGTGTGTAGATACTTAAGTTTGTTGTCATCTTTTTCATCTTCGATTAGTAGATTTACAAACCCTATTATGGCATTTAATGGTGTTCTTATCTCATGTGACATATTTGCAAGAAACAGTGATTTTGACCTTTCTGCATCTTTTGCTCTTCTGTATAACTCCTGAACCTCTATCTCTTTTTCTTTTATATACTCAACTTTAATATGATCTCTTACATGCAGATCACATTTAAGTATCATCTCTTCAGATGAGAAAGGTTTTTTTATAAAATCTTTGGCACCGTGCTTTAAAACTCTGGATACTGTTACTTTATCATCTTTTGATGAGATCATTATGATCGGTAGTTCAGAAAATTGTACTTTTGATTTTACCTCTTCTACAAGTTGTGCGCCATCCATATTTGGCATCTCCAGATCACACAACATAAGATGTATATCATCATAGTTTAAAATACCTAGAGCTTCTATACCGTCTGCTGCTTCAATAATATTATATTTTTTAGGACTTAGCATAGCTCTGATCATTCTTCTCATAAATGATGAATCATCAACAACCAAAATGTTGATCATTTTGTTTTTTTCTATATCACATAATAGGGTTTTGATATCTTGGATAATTAAATGTGTAGGGTTGGATTTTGAAAAGTAGTCTAATATGCCGGATTCAAAGATATGGTTTCTTCTTTGGATGTCCGTATCTGCACTTAGTACAATAACTTTTGCTTTAAAGTCATCTGGCATTGTATCTAAAAACTGATCACCCTCACCATCAGGCAGTATAAGATCAAGCAAAACAAAATCAAATTTTTGGACCTCTATAAGTTGTCTCGTTTGCTCAAGGCTGTAAGATTGTACAACTTCATGACCGGACTCCCTTAATGCATCCGTTATTTTTTGATTAAAGGTTTTACTGTCATCTACCATCAAAAGCTTATATGAAGTATCATTACAATCCATATTATTCTGTGATGAAATATTTTTAGTCATTTTTATCCTGTATCATATAGTTATCTCAAAAACTGCACAATTGTCTTCATTATAAGCCTTTATTGTACCGTTATGCGATTCTATAATTTCTTTGGCTATATTTAGTCCAACACCCATACCTGAATCTATCTTTGTGCTTTTAAAAGGTTCGAAAATATTTGGAAGTATTTCATCAGGGATACCTTTGCCTGCATTATCTTTAAATTTTATGACAAGATCTTTGTCTTTATATGAAAGATCTATATCTATTCGCCTTTGTTCAAACTCTTTTTTGGATTTAGCAAACTCATCACAGGCATTATTTAATATAATGATCCATACTTGTTCAATTTTTTGTTTTATGATATCTTTTTCAAAAAGCTCAAAGTTTTCATTTATATCTAAACTAAATTGTGTTCCATTGATATATACAGGAGTTAAGTGCTTGAATCTATTGTATACCATCCTAGATGCAGTTATAAGAGTTGCATATAGATTTTCATTGTGCTTTTCATTGCTGCTTTTTTTAGATATCTCTCTTGTATTGTCAATAATACCTTTTAATCTTTGTAAGCCATCATCTAATATATTTAAAGTTTCAAAAATATTCTTTTTTAATTCTTGATTGTTTTGAATATCTTCAATATCATATTTTAAAAGCTCTAAATTACTTTTCATATATGTCACAGGAGTATTAAGCTCATGAGTGATCCCTGCTGTAATCCTTCCAATTGAAGCTAATTTTATATCTTCAACTCTCTCTTCAAGTTTTTCATTTACTTTTGCTTCAAGATCATTATTTATATCTTTTAATTCATTGTGTTTTTTTAAAAACTGTATATATAGATGCAACAGTGAATTAACTCTTATTCTAAGCTCTGTTTTATCAAAGGGTTTTGATATAAAATCACTTATGCCAGACTGAAGGGCTTTTACTTTTTCATCTTTATTGTCTAAAGCACTAACCATTATTATAGGTATATCTTTAGTCTCAGTGTTATTTCTTAAAAGTCGTATAGCCTCAAAACCATTCATCACAGGCATCATAGCATCCATCAAAATTAAATGAGGATGTTCAAGAACTGCTTTATCATAACCTTCCTGCCCATTTTGTGCTTCAATAAACTCATAATCACCACCTTTTTTCAAAGTAAGCTTCATGACAAGTCTATTGTCTTTTAGGTCATCTACTATAAGTATTTTTGGTTTTATATTATTGTACATCTGTATATCTTATTTTTATATCTATCGAAATTGCCCAACTATTTTGTTAAAGCACTTACCTTTTCTTCTAGTTCATCGTATTTTATAGAGTATTCTATATTATTTTGTTCTCTTGCGTTTAGCTCCATATCTTTTGCTATTTCTGAAATATCTGTCAACATAAGGTTTGCAGAACTTCCTTTTAAAGAGTGGGCTGATTTGTATATACCGTCCATATCATTATTATCTACAGCTTCTTTTAGTGCAGCCAATGATTCTTGTGCACCTTCTAAGAAAACTTCCATAAGCATCTCAACATCCTCAAGGTCAAAGTCCAAGTTATCTGCAATCTGCTGTAGATCTATAGTGTATTCCATATTAATTTCCTTTTTAAATGATATATTTATTAATTATATTTAAAATTTATTAAACTTCTCATAAAACCAATAAAATGCAAACATAAGTCCAGGTGTTTTTGCTTTTGTCGTATCATATATAAATTTTTTAGAATCACTAACCTTTAAATATTCAAGTTCAATATGTTCATCATTTATCCCTCCACCTTCATGTATTTTCATCTTGTCATCTATCATGGCAAAAAAAAGATGCTGTTTCCCGCCACTTACACCGACATTTGTAAAAAAAGAATTGATAAACTTTATCTCTTCTACATTTATATCATATCCGCACTCTTCTTCTATCTCCTCTTTAGCTATCTGTACTAAAGGTTTATCTTTGTCTACAATTCCGGCACATAGTTCATAGGTAAAATCATATTCAGCATGATTCATATAAACAGGCGGTCTAAACTGTTTGACCAATATAAAAACATCCTTTTGTTTATGATACAACAATACAGCTACGCTATCATGTGATTTTACGGCTTCCCAGGTTTTCTCAGTACCATTTTGTTTGTAGTTTATTCTGACAGGTTTCACAAACTTTGGATCTTCAAGGTTTGTTAAATTAAAGTTTTCAACATTTACATCTACCATTTACACTCCATTAATAATAGTTTCATTATAATACCAAAAAAATATAAGGCTGATATTTGACACTAGAGGAAAAACTGCAAAACCTTCCGGAACATCCGGGCGTTTATCAATACTTTGACAAGGATGGTAGACTTCTTTATATAGGTAAAGCAAAAGTGTTAAAGAACAGGGTTAAAAGCTACTTTAGATTTACTCCTATGTTAAAGCCCTCACCTACTTTGGGACCTCGTATCTACAAAATGATAAGTGAAGTTTTTGACTTGCACTATTTGGTTGTTGATACAGAAAATGACGCACTTATTTTAGAAAACTCACTTATAAAACAATTAAAGCCAAAATACAACATACTCTTAAGAGATGATAAAACTTATCCATATATATACATCGATATAGCTGAAGACTTCCCTCGCCTTGAGATAACAAGAAAAGTATTAAAATCAAAAAGTATCAAATACTTTGGACCTTTTAGTACGGGAGCAAAAGATCTTTTAGACTCAATTTATGAGATAGTTCCCCTTGTACAAAAAAAGTCTTGCATAAAAGGTAAAAAGGCCTGTATGTTTTACCAGATAAAAAAATGCCTTGCACCTTGTGAAGGTAAAATAACAAAAGAAAAATATTCTAAGCTGACAGATGAAGCACTTGATCTTATAAACAACAAATCAAAAATCATAGAGATACTTCAAAAAAAGATGGAACAATACAGTGAACAGTTCAGATTTGAAGACGCTATGAAAATAAGAGACAGGATACAAACCATATCAAAATCACAGCTTAAGTCAACTCTTGATCTTGCAAAAGATGAGGATATAGATCTATTTGCAGTTGAGCTAAATGAAAATAAAGGTGTGGTTGTAAAGATGTTTATAAGAGGTGGTAAACTTATTTCATCTATACATAATTATGTAAATACTACAGAGATAACTCAACATAACGATATATACAAAACAGCTATGATCA
Source organism: Campylobacterota bacterium (assembly GCA_034716855.1). Classification (GTDB taxonomy): domain Bacteria; phylum Campylobacterota; class Campylobacteria; order Campylobacterales; family Arcobacteraceae; genus JAIOSF01. The sequence goes on from JAYEKV010000184.1 coordinate 9,573, forward strand.
ACTACTACAAAAGTGAACTCCCAAGTATCCCATCAACTATTCTAATAAGTGATAATATTGAAAATGCAGAGGAGATAGAGGAGTTCATTAAACATAAGTTTAATAAAAATATTAGTGTAAGTTATCCAAAGATAGGACTAAAAAAGCAACTTGTAAAAGTAGCTAAAAATAATTGTAAGGAACTATTAAAACTTAACAATACAAATAAAGATGAATTTTTGTATAAGCAGTTAAAAGAACTATTCGGATTATATCAAGCACCAAAAAGATTTGAATGTTTTGATAATTCTCAGATGATGGGACAAGCAAAAGTTGGTGCTATGATAGTGTGGGATGAAGATAAGTTCTATAAAGAGGACTATAGATTATACAACCTTGAAGCTATGGATGAATATGGGCAGATGAAAGAGATGCTTACAAGAAGAGTAAACAGCTTTGATAAAAATCCACCGCCTGATCTTTGGATAATAGACGGTGGAGCAACTTTACTAAAACTTGCATATGACATTGCAAACAGTTCTGGAGCAAATATAGAGATAATTGCCATAGCAAAAGAAAAAATTGATTTTAAAGCACATAGAGCAAAAGGAAGTGCCAAAGATATCCTTTACACAAAAGATGATGTGTTCAAATTAGAGACATCAGATAAGAGACTTCAATTTTGTCAAAGACTAAGGGATGAAGCACATAGAAGTGCGATAACTTTCCATAAAAAGAAAAAAAGAGCTGAAGATAAACAGATCTCACTTTTAAATATAAAAGGTATCGGTGAAGCAAAAGTGAAAAAACTTTTAAATTATTTTGGAACTTTTGAACAGATAAAAAATGCAGACATTGATCAGCTAAACCAAGTAATAAACATAAAAGACAGCAAACTTGTACATGATTATTTAAATGATCAAAATCTATAGTTAGTCACATACAATTCACATCACAAATTTAACCTTAAAAACCAATAAATTACACCTGAATTTTTTCTAAAATTTTTCTAAATATTTCCTTAGGATTTATATAACTAATAAATAATTTTCTTTTGATAAAGCCCTTAGCTAAAGGGTGTATGAGAATTACATAAGTTACTTTAATCTAAACAAAAGAAATGTAAATATTATAAAAATAACCATCTTGAATCCCTTTAAATAAGCACTGTATTGTAGTTGTTCAATATGAATAATAAATTAATGTGAATAACTTTTTAAAGAAAAAAAACCATATACTTTTTGTAAAATTTATAGTACAATGAGACAATATGAAACAGTAAGGGTAAAATTAATGTACAAATTTATTATTATAATATTTATTTATATTTCAGGTGTTTATGGAACACTTTTGGAAGAAGCGTTAAGTGAACATAAAAATGGAAATATTAAAAAAGCTGTTAAATTATACAAAGAATCTGCTAGAGAAGGTAATGATGAAGCAAATTTTAAATTAGGTACTATCTATTACAAAGGTGAAGGTATAAGAAAAAATCTAGATATTGCTATGAGCTATTTTCAAAAAGCAGCAGTATATGGGCATAAAAAAGCAAAATATAATATGGCAATGATATATTCACAAAAAAGATATTCAAAGCATGACTACAGAATAGCTTACAATTTATTTTTAGAACTTGCATTAAGTGGTGATCCTGTATCGCAAAATAAAGTAGGCCTTTTTCTTACTTATGGATTTGGTATTGATAAAGATTACAAAGAAGCTGTTAAATGGTTTGAAAAATCATATTTTGATGGTCATTATTTAAATGCCTCATGCAATCTTTCGCTTATGTATGCCTCAGGAAAAGGTGTATTTCCAAACTTTGGGAGAGCTTATGAACTTTCAATAGAAGGATATAATAAAAAACTTCCCATGTGTGTAAAGGTACAAAAAGATTTTAATCTTCATCGACACAAAAAAGACAAAGGCTTTAAATACGGCTTTTATAAATAGAATAGAAATATAAAGATATTTGCTATTAACAGTGTTTTTGCTATAATTTTCCCTATTTTTATATGAAGGACACATATGTTCAAAACAATTATGCCCCTTAGTCTGATAATATCATTCAGATTCTTAGGTCTTTTTATAGTATTACCCGTAATATCTGTATATGCTTTATCTCTTCCTGGGGCTACCACTACCCTTGTAGGTATAGTAATTGGTGGTTATGCTATAACTCAGATGATCTTCCAAGTGCCTTTTGGTATTATGAGTGATATGTTAGGTCGTAAAGGTACGATAATAACAGGTCTGCTTCTTTTTGTTATTGGTTCAATACTTTGTGCAGTTTCGACAGATATACTTACTCTTCTTTTAGGAAGATTCCTGCAAGGTGCAGGTGCTATAGGTGCTGTTGTAACTGCTATGATAAGTGATCTTGTAAAAGAGGAACAAAGACCAAAAGCTATGGCTATGATGGGAGGAAGTATTGCTTTAAGTTTTGCAGTAGCTATGTTGGCAGGTCCATTAATAGGCGGATACGCAGGAATAGAGGTACTGTTTTGGATAACTGCCCTATTGGCAGCTGCATCAATAGTAATAGTTGTAAAGATGGTACCGGAAGCACCTAAAGTGACGCATACTTACCATAATGTTCATAAACTACTGTTTTTAAAAAACCCTCAAATTATTAAAATGAGCATAACAAACTTTTTACAAAAAGGTTTTATGACTTTTTCATTTATGATTATACCTATTGTACTTACTACAAGTTATAACTGGGAGCTTACAGACTTATGGAAAATATATCTGCCTGCTATGATTGCAGGTGTACTTTCTATGGGTCCAGCAGCAGTACTGGCTGAGAAAAAAGGGAAATTTAAAGAGGTACTTTTAGTTGGTATAGTATTTTTCGCTCTATCTTTTGGTATCATTGGTACTTCTAACAGTGAAATATTATTCTTAATTGGTATTGTAGTATTTTTTGTTGGATTTAATATGCATGAACCTATTATGCAGTCTTTGACTACTAGATATGTAAAAGTACACGAAAAAGGTAAAGTTCTTGGAGTTTTTAATTCATTTGGTTATTTAGGTACTTTTATAGGTGGTTTTGTAGGTGGTATATACTTTAAAGAGATCAACGGTAGTTTTACACAAAGCCTTGAAACCATATCTACTGTTATAGTTATAATTTCTATTTTATGGCTTCTACTCATAGCTACTATCCCAAATCCTCTTAAAAAGAAAAATATCTATCTTGACCTTGACAAAGTAGATCAAACTAAGCTTGACAATCTTGATGAGATAAAAGGTTGTGATGAGTGGTATATAAACAATAGTGAAAATATAGTTATCATAAAATATGATGAAGATCAAGTTGATGAAAAAACCTTAATTGATTCGATCAGTTAAGGTTGTAAAAAGCTATCTATAGTTTCAAAAGAACTTTCTAGGTTTTCAAAAAAGTGACTACCTCCTTTTTGAACTATAATATTTGTATCTTTTAAATAGTTTTGAGCCTCTTTAAAATCAAGAAGTTCATCACCTGTTTGAAGTAGTGTCATAATATTGTTTTTATTTGTAGGTAAACCTCTGTAATTATTTAACATCTCAATATGTTCATCTTTTAAAATAAATGAATACCCCTCGTAATAAGTTGGATTTTGCTTTAATATATCACTTACTGTTACCACAGGATTAACAGCCGGATTTAATAGTACTGCTTTTAGATTATATTTATTTGCTAAATATAAAGCATAGTATCCACCCAATGATGACCCTATAAGATTTACTTTACAATCATATGAGATGATAAGCTCCTCTAGAGTTGTAATAGCAAGGTCAGGTATATGTGATAAGGAAGGGGCTATAAAAGATATATTGCACTCTTTGTAATGTTCTCTAAAAAATGATGCTTTCTTCCCTTGCCCGCTTCCGCCAAAGCCATGTATATATATTGTGATCAAAGTTTATATCCTATTTTTATTTAAATATAATTATATCAAATTAGTTACTGTGGTTGTTAAGTCAGTTTAAATTATTAAGATGTTTTTAAAAAACAATACAATACAATCATAAATACCAATGTTAAAGCCAAACCTATCGTGAGGTAGGGACGGAAAGCCACGGGTCTTATAAAGATAGCCGAGTTACCAAAGTGATCTTATATATTTACTTTCTCCTCGCCTGTCTATTTTTTATTTAAAAGGAAAATTAGATGAACAAATCAATTAAATATATTTCAATAGCATCAATTCTTGGACTTATCGCTTTTATATCAGTAGATACAGTTACTAATAAAAAGCCAAGTAAATCTCTAAGTCAAAGCTCTGCATCTTTTAAAGACTACTTTCAAAGTAATAAAAAAGCTGCTCCATTAAGTGATAACTATTGGACAAGCGGTAAATTCAATATGACTGGTATATAGATAATATAATAGGTTTTGTTACACTTGTGATGTGAATTTATGTTTTTATGAAGTGGAGGAGCTAGTCGGACTCGAACCAACGCATACCGGATTTGCAATCCGGGGCATTACCAGCTTTGCTATAGCTCCTTTTGAAAGTACGGAATTATAATCAATAAAACCTTAAACTTTTATTTAATT
>JAYEKV010000185.1:0-3428 GCA_034716855.1 Campylobacterota bacterium
ATTCACTAGTAAGTGCAAAGATACCATTTGTGGTAAATGAAAGTAAATGTAAAGAGCAGTTCAATGAGGGCGAGTATAAAAAAGATTTCAAAAAATTAAAAATGACCTTAAGTAATATGGGTGTAACCGTCCCTACACTTTATAAGCAGTATAGTGAACTGTGTGAGAAGGGCGGTATAAAATTTTGTGCTTTTAATATTGACCCTGATTTTTCAGATTGTATAGACAGTTTTATAGTTGTGGATATTAAAAAGATCAAAGAGGCTCAAAGAAAAAGATATATAGATAATAATTTATAAAAAATTAAAGGATAATCATATGCCAAACAAGGTCTATGTAGTAGATACAAATGTAATACTTCAAAATATTCAAAATATTTTCAACCTTTCAGATAATGGAACAAATATCATCGTTATACCCGAAACTGTACTTATAGAGCTTGAAGATAAAAAGAAACTCTATAATGATCTTGGGTACTATTCAAGAACCTTTGCAAGATTTTTGGCAAAGATGGAAGTAAAAGAGATAGATAAACAACACTACTACAAAGTTGTAAAGTTTATAAGTGATAATATTGAGCTTCATATAATCTCAAAAGATAAATATGAAAGTGAAATGCTTGAACATAATATAGCAGAGAGCAATGATAAAAGGATAATAGAGGTAGCTCAGCTTGCGCAGGATTATTATAAAGATATGGAAGTTACTTTTATATCTATAGATATCTATGCTAGAACTTTTGCACTGTTTAAAGATCTTGCTACAGAAACTTTACATGATGACAGAGCAGATGTACCCTCTTTTTCATTTATTAAAACTATTGAGCTTGAATCCTCTCATTTTAACAGACTTAACAATATGGATATAAAAGATATAGATGAAAAACATATAAAAGAGAATTTTTGTTATAAGTTCATATCATCTGACGGCAACAGCACTTATGCGGTCATAGTAAACGGCAAGATAGATATTATAGATGATTCTATATTTCATCCACTTTCCATAAGACCTGCAAATCTAAAACAGAGATTTTTGCTAAAAGCGATGCTCTCAAATATGTATAATCTTATGGTTATAGATGCAAAGGCCGGAAGCGGTAAGACCCTTATGAGTGTAGCTAGTGCCATGAGACTTATTGATATTGGTGCGTATGAGAAGATAGTATATGTAAGAAACTCTATAGAGTCCTTGGATAAAGGTGCAGATGTAGGTTTCCTTGCCGGTAATGACGAGAAGTTCAGAATATACAATATGGCACTTTATGATACTTTGGAATTTATAGCAAAAAAGAAACTTAAAAAAAGTGAAAGTAAAGAAAATAAAGAGTCCATACAGGCAAAAACAGATGAATTAATCGATAAGTACAATATAGAGATGTTATGGCCGGGGGAAGCCAGAGGTAGGACTCTAAGCGGTGCTATAGTTATTATGGATGAGTGGCAAAACAGCAGTGAAAATACTACACAACTTATACTTTCACGCCTTGATGAAAGCTGTATGGCTATAGTTATAGGCTCAAACAGACAGATCGATAACCTCTATCTGAATAAATACAACAACGGACTAACAACCCTTTTAAAGCAGACAAAAAATGAACATCCTGAGCTTAGTATGTTCGCAATAGAACTTGATAAAGCTGTAAGAGGTAGATTTGCCGAGTTTACCGAGAGGATATTTGAGAAGAAAAAATGAGTAAACCCTCAAGACTTATAAACGATACAATATACAACCATATTGAGTGCAGCAAGTTTGAAGACAAGATACTTCAAACAAGGATAATAAACAGGCTTTTTTTTATCACCCAAAATGCTCTTGCGTATTTTGCATACCCATCGATCAATACAAAAAGGTATATCCACTCTTTGGGTACCATGCACTTAAGTGCCCATATATTTAAAAACTCACTTTTAAACTCCAAAACAAAAGTAAGAGACAAGTTCCTAAAAAAACTAAAAACCTCTATAGAGGTTAGTTTAGAGGAAAGTGATATAAGCTTAGGACAGCTTTCATATTTTAACGATACGGCACTAAATGAATATATGATCTCTTTAAAAATGCAAAAAAGTGAAACTGTATATTTTATAGCACTCCAAGCAATAAGAGTGGCAGGGCTTTTACACGATGTGGGGCATTTCCCTTTTTCCCACCAAGTGGAATATGCTATGCAGAAGATATATGCAAACCTACAGGATAAAAAGGAGCTAAACCATAAAGAGAAAGAGTTTTTAAAGTTTTATGAAAAGATCACCTTCAACAGTGAACATGTACTGCATGAAGCTATAGGGACTCAGCTTGTAAAGATGCTTTTTGAATATGAACTTTTAGAAAATGAAGAGGATCAAAAACAAAAAGTATATAATAATCTTATCTATAAAATAGTTTTAAATATTTTAAACGATACGGATGATGGTATATTTGATTACGGAGTTCTTCATAGAATAATAGACGGCACAGTAGATGCGGACAGACTAGATTATATAAACAGAGATATGCTGGCAAGCGGTTATATAAGCGGCGGATTGGATTTTAGGCGTATAACAAAGCAGGCTGTTTTAGTGGAAAACAGAAAAAAGTTTCTTATCACTTTTTTTGACGGGGAGCTTATAGATATCGAGCATATGCTTGAGATGAGGTTCAATCTTTATAAAAAGGTTATATTTAATCATAAGATATCTTTAACCGATGCACTATTGGAAAACGTCATACTATTCTTGGCACAAAACTATTTTGAAGATGATAAGAGTGAAAATATAAAGCAGACCGATTCCATATCTATGTTGTGGAGGTTTTTTGAAGAAAAAGATAGGCAAAAAGCTTTAGATATAATAAGTCAGCTTGATGAGAATTGGCTTATAACATTGTTTAAAAAAGAGTATTTTAATATAAAATATAAAAAAGAGCACACCTTTAATGATAAAAAATATATCGTCTCTTTTGAAGAGGTCTTATTTGGAAAAAAACTTTACACCTCAGTATGGAAAAACCTAAACGACCTTTATAATGAATTGGAATTTGATAAAAATCAAAGGTACAGGTTTCGTGAGAGTTTTGGATATGTAAATAAAAACAGATTCAACAAACTTCAAAAGCTTTTGGACAGATTTTGTAAAAAATATGAAAATCCCAATAAAGATATATTTTTCACATACAGGATTGTTTCTTTAAATATAGGGATAGATAAAGATTTCTCTTTATACGATGAGATAGATCTTATAAAAATAGATGAGATCTCAACCCTTAGAAAACGGCTGAAAAAGTCTATATTGAATACAGTGCCGTTTTATCTGTATTCAAATTCTCCAAAACTAAATGATAAAATGAAAGATGATATCAAAGATATACTTCATAATCTGTTTTTATGAGCTATGAGTCAGTTTTGAATACCCTTTTTTGATATATCTTAAAAGGGGAAGTTTATATCTTAAAAA
>JAYEKV010000186.1:0-3403 GCA_034716855.1 Campylobacterota bacterium
CATTTGAGTTCTTTTCCCAAAACTCTTCAATGTTTTCATACTCATACAGTTCAAGATCAGACCAATAATCAAGCCCTGCCCTTCTTAAAGCTTTTTCAGTTATCTCAAAACCGTATGGCTTTATAAGGTGCAAGGCACAATTTGTAGCAAAAGCAAGTCTTCCTATTGTACCTGTGTTTTGTGGGATTCTGGGTTCTAGTAAAACTATGTTGAACATTACAAGATCACCGTCTTGTTTCCATATACAAACACTTTATCTTTAAGCACTAAGTCTAAAGCATTTGAAAGTACAACTTTCTCTACATTTCTTCCAGCATCTCTCATATCCTGCCAAGAATAAGAGTGGTCAACTCTAGTTATATCTTGTGCTACAATTGGACCCTCATCAAGATCATCAGTTACCCAATGTGATGTTGCACCAATTATTTTCACACCTCTTTGGTGTGCTTGTTTATATGGGTTTGCACCAATAAACGCAGGTAAGAATGAGTGGTGAATATTAAGCACTTGCATAGGGAATGTTCTAACAAACTCAGGTGTAAGTATTCTCATATATTTTGCAAGAACTATAAGCTCATGATCATATTTTTTAATAGCTTTTATTATAAGCTCTTCATGATCTTCTCTAGTTAAATCTTCATGTGATACATACTCAAACGGTATCTCGAATCTTTCAACTAAACTTTGTAAAGAGTTATGATTTGATATAACTGCTTTGATATTTGCGTCTAACTCCCCTGCTTCATGCTTAATAAGAAGATCACCTAAACAGTGCATCTCTTTTGTTGCAAGGATAACTATATCTTTTTTCTCTTTTTTTGTTAATTTTACCAAAGAGTTATCAGGAAGAGTTTTATTGATATCTTCTAGTAGCTTATCGTTGTCAAACTCACCTCTTATTATTGTTCTCATAAAAAAAGTGTTTGTTTCATCATCAACAAATTCAGAGTTGCTTTCTATATTCAGATCGTTTTCATATAATAGTTTAGAGATATTATAAACCAAACCTTTTTGATCTGTTGTTTCTATTAAAAGTCTATATTCGTTCATTAATTTACCTGTATATTATTTTTTGGGATTTTATCTAATATTTTCTCAATAGTCAATCCCATAGCACAAGATTCTAAACCTTCAACTTGTTTTATATATTTTTTACAAAACCCTTCAACCATACAGCCCCCTGCTTTTCCTCTCCATTGTCCACTTTTTAGATAGTTTTCCAGATCATCTTCTTCAAACTTTCCAAAGTCATAATGAGTAGCAGATATATCTACAAACTCTTCATCTTTTGTAGCAAATACCATACAAGTAATTATAGAAGTTCTAGATCCGCTTTGTAAATTTAGTATTCTTCTTGCATCATCTTCATCTTTTGGTTTTCTTAACAGTTCTCCTTGTGCAGTTACAACTGTATCTGCTACTAATAACGGTATATCCAAACCATACAGTTTCAAGCAGTCTTTATACTTGCCCATTGTTGCTTCATATACAAACTCTTTGGGATCTTTTGTAGTTATCTGCTCCTCATCAAAGTCTGAACCTGACTGTATGAATTCTATATCATGTGCTTTAAGTATTTCTGCTCTTGTTATTGAATTTGATCCTAGTCTTATCAATATATCTTCCTTAAATATTAATAAGATATTATATTGAAAAATTAATTAATCAATGGTATTACATATATAAATAATTTTATTGTTATAATGATATAAATTTAAAATAGGCAAAAAACTTGAAAATCTTATTTACTATATTCTTCTGTGTATCATTCATCTATCTTCAAGCATCAACTGTAGATATATCAAAACTTCAAAATGAATTTGAAAAAAAGGTTTTAGAAGTAAATGCTTTTAAGAAGCGTTATGGATCATATCTTTTTAAAAACTGTGAAGATGACTTTAACTGTTACGAAAAATATATAAACCTTCTTAAAAGCTGGGATAGTGTACAAAACGACAACTCATTAAAAATGTTTTTAGAGACAAATAAAAAAACAAACAGCTTTGATAAAAAATGTTGGGAAACACTACAGAACAAACTTATAGAAAAAAAACAAAAAAACAATATAAAACTAAGCCATACCCAATTTGTAAATGTAATAGACCTTGAGAAACAACTGTTTATATTAACACTATGGGATAATAGTAGACAAAAATTTCACTACATAGGGAAAGACCATATATCAAGCGGTAATATGGAAAGAGAAGCAGAGATAAGATTTGGGGAAAATCACTATTTAAAAACTCCAAACGGTATATTCAAAAGTCAAATAGGATGGAGATCTGACGGAAAATATAAAGATGATAATAGAACACTGGGGTATGGTTATAAAGACAGATTTGTATTTTATTTCGGCAAACTAAAAAGTGTGAGATATAATACTTTTGATAAAAACGGCAGTAAAATAATAGATAAAGAATCTTGGAAGCTTATAACTGATGAACTTGAATTTGCACTTCATGCACATAAGTCCTCAGCAAAACTAGGTAAACCATACTCTCACGGCTGTGTAAGAATGAGTGATGAACTAAACCGTTTTTTAGATAATAACCATGCACTGCACAAAAGTATGTTCAAAGATGGTATGTGGCGTACAAACTATACAAAAATACCTAAAAACCCTCAAAACCACAATCTATCTGGAGAATACCTTTTTATCTTCGATAAGATACAATAAACTAACTTTAACTGCTTATTGGATATAATCGCGACTATATAACTAAGATACAGGGAATTTTATGAGCAATAAATACAATCCAAAAGAAGTAGAAGACAAATACTATAAACTATGTGAAGATAGAGGTTACTTTGAGGTAGACGGAAATAAGTCTATTCAAGAAGAAGGTAAGAACTTCTCTATCATGATGCCACCGCCAAATGTAACAGGTAGCTTACACATAGGTCACGCACTTACATTTACACTACAAGATATTATCACTAGATACAAAAGAATGGACGGGTTTAAAACTCTATGGCAGCCAGGTACTGACCACGCAGGAATTGCCACACAAAATGTTGTAGAGAAACAACTTTTAGCTGAGGGTACTACAAAAGAGGAGATTGGTAGAGAGAAGTTTTTAGAGAGAGCTTGGCTACAAAAAGAGACTAGTGGTGGAAACATAGTACACCAAATGAGAAAACTAGGTGTTACTCCAGCTTGGAAAAGAGAAAGATTTACTATGGATGAGGGTCTTCATGAAGCTGTAAAAGAAGCTTTTGTTTCTTTATACAATGAAGGTCACATAACTCAAAACAACTACATGGTAAACTGGTGTACACATGATGGTGCATTATCAGATATCGAAGTTGAACACGAAGAGGTAAATGGTAAATTCTATACTATGATCTATAAATTTGCTGATGGTAGTGGGGAGCTTGAAGTTGCAACAACTAGACCTGAAAC
>JAYEKV010000187.1:0-33293 GCA_034716855.1 Campylobacterota bacterium
AGTTCAATCTTGACCAAGTTACAGGTGTAGATGGTATGTGGTTTAAACTATGTGCAGGTAGAGGACTGACAAATGCTACTCCAAGATTCAATATGGATATACCTGGTGCCGACTATGCTGAAGATGAAAGTAAAACGGAAGATATAGATATGTATGGGTTTATATTTGTACCATATGATGATGGACAATACTCTGTTCATATGAATTGGGCTAGAGCTACAAATCTTATTGGTTTTGAGACGGCTGATATGATGAAATATAACTATGCTACTATGGGAATTGATGCAAATACTTTAGATATGACATCCCCTGCAACTAATTATATTAATCCTGCTTCAACACAACAACTAGATGGATCTGTAGCAGCATTTAATCCAGATGGTACATTAAATAATACTGTAACTACTCAAGCTTTAATTCCATCTGCGTCAATGGCATTTGCACCAACATTTAAAAACTTTGGAGATATGGAATTATTTACAATTATGGCAAAAGCGGAAGGTCTAGGTGACGGTATCAATGACTTCTTAGATGATACTACAGTATTTGCATCTTGGGCACAGTCTAAAACTGACCCAGCTGCTGGTATGAATATGCTGGGATCAAATGAAAAACAAACCGGTAACTCTACATGGCTAGGTGTAAATATCCCTTGTCTTCTTACAGATGACGGTAGAATTGGTATAGAGTGGAACAAAGGTAGTAAATACTGGAGAAGTGTAACATACGGTGAAGATACTATGGCTGGATCTAAGATAGCTACTAGAGGTACTGCCTGGGAGATCTACTACAACAAGCCTCTTACAAAAGCACTTACTTTAAATGCTAGATATACTAAGATGGACTATGACTACACTGGAAGCAACAGCTTCTTTGGTGAAGACGGTACACCTATGACAATGGCTCAAGCTATTGCGGGTGGACAAGACCCTGTTTCAGAAGCTTCAGACTTTAGACTTTCTGTAAGCTACAGATACTAAAAACACTACTAAGATAGATTTTCTATCTTGGTACTAAAGTACAAAAAAAGGGTTGCCGTTTTAGCAACCCTTTTTTAATAGAAAGTAAAAAGTATGACTATACTATATCACAACCTTTTTCACCCTCAACTATCTCACCGATAACATATCCATCAGTTTTTTCTAAGATTGCATCTACCTGTGAAGGATTTGCAACAAAGATCATCCCTACACCCATATTAAAGGCTCTGAACATCTCAGATTCTTCTACATGCTTACCCATAAGTTCAAAGATTGGAAGTACTTGTACTTTATCTCTTTGAACTACTGCTCTTAAATTATCAGGTAAAACTCTTGGTAAGTTCTCAACGATACCACCACCTGTGATATGTGCTAAAGCGTTGATATTTTCTTTACAAGCTTTGAACTCTTTTACATAGATTCTAGTTGGCTCTAAAAGTGTATCTATTAGAGGTTTACCATTGAAGTCATCTTCAAACTTCATACCTAATTTTTCTAGTAATAATTTTCTTACTAAAGAGAAACCGTTTGAGTGTACACCTGAACTTGGAAGTGCTATAAGTACATCACCTGATTTTACTTGAGATACTCTATCCATCTCATATTTTTCAGCGATACCTACACAAAAACCAGCAAGGTCAAAGTCACCGTCACTATACATACCAGGCATCTCAGCAGTTTCACCACCTATTAATGCACACTCACTTCTGATACAACCCTCAGCTATACCTTTTACAACATCACTAGCTTCATCTACTTCAAGTTTTGCAGTTGCATAGTAGTCTAGGAAAAACAAAGGCTCTCCAAAGTTACAAATAAGATCGTTTGAACACATTGCAACCAAGTCTATACCAACTGTATCAAACTTTTGAGAATCAATTGCAAGTTTTAGTTTTGTACCAACACCATCAGTTCCTGCAAGTATTACAGGCTCTTTATATCCAGTAGGAAGTTCAAATGCACCTGCAAAAGAACCGATACCTCCAAGAACTCCCGGGATCATTGTTGACTTTACATGTGGCTTGATCTTATCAACGAAACTGTTTCCAGCATCAATATCTACACCTGCATCTTTGTATGATATAGTACTCATCTATTTTCCTTTATCTATATTGAACATTTTTTTGTAATTAAACAAATTGGGCAAAATTTTGATAAACCTGCAATTATAGGGATAACTCCTAAATAGAACCAAGGATTACTAAAAAGTACTCCAATTAAAATTAGAATAATACCAAATGCTATTCTAAATTTGCTACAAAACAACTTTATCTTGTCAAATTTATTCATAAATATCTACCTTAATTAACTCAAGTTATAAGAGTTTAAAATTTTTTTGCTATTATACCCAAAACTATTTAAAAAGGCTAATATAAAAATGGCAAGCATAGAAAATAAAAATTTCGCATATGATGAGATGATGGTACATGTACCAATGTGTTCACACAAAGATATTAATAAGGTTTTAGTTGTAGGTGAGATTTCAGAAGACTTTAAAACTGAACTAGACAAACATGAGTGTAAAGATATCACTTTTAGTGACAACTTAAATGTTGAGGGTGAATTTGACATCATCCTTTATAACAAAGATCAAGCACCGGATGAGTTAGAGATGGCTTCTGTTGAGAGATGTATCGAGCAGAAAAAAGGTATCTTTTGTACAAAAGCATCTTTTATCTATAAAGATTTAGAAGTATCAAAACAAGAGTTAGAAACTATTGCTAAAAACTTCTGGATAACAGTTCCATACAGCTTCGGTCACAACACTTTGATCTTCGCATCAAAAAAATACCACCCGCAAGCTGAGATAGTACTTCAAGTATCTGATCTGCTAGAAGGTTGTAACTACTACACAACAGAGATGCAAAATTCAACTTTCATCCACCCTGCTTATATCACAAAAGGGATCACAGGCATTGCCAAAAGATAATAACTTTAAAAATGCCATAGCCTTAACAGGCGGAATAGCTACGGGGAAAAGTACCGTAGCATCCCTTTTTATGCTTCATGGCTTCCTTACTATTGATGCTGATCAAATAGCACATAAACTTCTTGATGAAAACTATAAAACAATAGAAGAGCTGTTTGGGAATCAATATATAGAAGATAAAAAAGTATTGCGAAAAAAACTTGGTGATCTTATCTTTAATAATGAAGATGAAAAACTAAAACTAGAACAGTTTATCCACCCTCTTATAAAAGAACAGATCATAAAAGAAGCTGCCGTATTTGAACAACAAAACAAACCTTATCTTATAGATATACCACTATTTTTTGAAAAAAGAAACTATGATATAAAAAGATCAGTTGTAGTATATACTCCAAAAGAGATACAACTTCAAAGACTTACAAAAAGAGATGATATAAGTGAAGATGATGCAAAAAGTCGTATATCAAATCAAATGGATATAGAAGAGAAAAAAAAGCTGGCTGATTTTATCATAGACAACAGCAAAGATCTTAAAAATCTTCAAGATGAAGTTGAGAGGGTAAAAAAAGAGATTTTAAGTCAGTAGCTTTTTAGCAAACTCTACAGCCTCTTCTGTAATATTTTCACCGCTTATCATTCTTGCAATTTCGTTAATTCTTTCTTTTTTATTTAATGATTTTACGCAAGTTATACCATCTTCTTTTTGTACCATAAAGTGCTGATGTGCCGTTGCACTAAGCTGTGGCTGGTGAGATATAGCAAATATCTGATAATTTTGTGAGAGTTCACTTAATACTTTAGCGATACTTTGTGACTCTTTACCACTTAAGTTTGCATCTATCTCATCCAAGAACAAGATACCGTTATTTTCTATCTCATAAAAACTTCTAGCAGTCAAAAGTGCCAGTCTTACTCTATTGAACTCACCGCTACTTATTTTAGAAAGCGAGATACTATTTAAAGTAAAATCTATCTCATCGATTCCGGTACTATCTAAATCTTTTTTATTTAGTGTTATTTTTAAATTGTCAAGATATAACAGTTCTAGGTATTCATTTATCTTTTTTTCAAAAGGGATCATTGCCTCTTGTCTAAATTTTGAAATATCCTGTGACAGATCATTTAATTCTTGTAGAGCTTTTTTCTCATTTTTTTCAAGTATAGCTTTTTCAAAAGAGATATTTTCATAACCTTCTAGTTCAAGCTCTTTTTGTTTTTTATACTCTAAAGCTTCTTCTATACCACCAAACCTTTTATTTAATGATGAGAGCTGTTCGATTCTATCAAGAACCTCCTCTATATCCATATCATCCATAGAGGATATCTTATCTTGAAATCTCTCGAAGATATTATTTACATCATTTATAGCATCATCAAAAAAACTGCTATCCTCATCAAGCATAGTAAGTGCATGTGATATTTTGTGTGAGTTATTTAAAAATGGACTTGCTTCGTCCAATATCTCTTGAAGCTTATCTTTTTTTGAAAGATTTGATTTTATCTCTTTTAGTTCATCATACTCATCTACCTTTGGATTAACGGAAGCTATCTTTTCTATCTCAAATTTTGCATACTCTTTTAGATCTTCAAGATCTTTTTCATCTTTAAGTATTTTAGCTAATTTATTTTTTATCTCATTGTAATTTTTAAAAGTCTCTTTGAATTGATCCAATTTATTTTTATATTCTGGATTCTCTTTAACTACTAGAAAATCTAAAAAAGATATTAATTTTTCCGAGTCAAAGTCACTTGTATCTTTTAGATGAAGATATTTAAAAAAAGGTGCGCTGAACTCTTTTAGATTTTTCTTACTTATTGTTTGATTATTTAGAAGATATCTGGTCTTTGCAGCTGTTGTCTGCTTGATAATAATATCATCCTCTTTTTCCAAAGAGTAGTTCTCATCTTCTATATTTATATCTTCAAGTAGTACTTCACTAAGTGCCGCTTTACTGTCACTTGAACCAAATTGGGTAAGGATAGAATTAATAAGTATAGACTTTCCAGCTCCACTAGGTCCTGTAAATACAACAAGCCCTTTTTCAAACTCTAACTCAACCTCTTTAAAAGAGAGATAGTCTTTTAGGTAAAATCTACTTATCAATTTGCACCCCATTGAAGTTTTTTATTTAATACATCAAAATAGTTTCGCTCACATCTGTGGATAAGTTTTGCTTTAGATGATGCTATTTGGATAGTAAAAGTCTCATTTTGTTTAAGCTCATAGGTATCATGTCCATCTACTATAACAATAGCTGATTCACTGTTTACATTTTCAAAACATATTTTAAAATCCCCGGGTAATACCAAAGGTCTTTGTGTTAGTGAGTGTGCCGATATAGGTGTAACAATAAATGCATCAGTCAAAGGATAGACTACAGGTCCATTACATGAAAGATTGTAAGCAGTAGAGCCTGTTGGTGTTGAGACTATTAAACCGTCAGCATGATAGGTATTGAAAGTTTTTCCCTCTATTTTAGCATCTATTTTTACCATTCCGGTTACATCTTTTCGTGATATTACAACATCATTAAAAGACACTACCTCTTTATCACCTATTGTAGCTTGTATCATCATACGGTGATCTACTCTGTAATGTTCATTTTTTAAATCTTTTAAAAAAGCTTCCAATTCATTTGGCATAATATCTGTTAAAAATCCTAAAGTTCCAAGATTTATACCCATAACTGCCTTTTGATACTTAAAACCTCTTCTTGTAACAGAAATAAGTGTACCGTCACCTCCAAGGGTAACTAAAAAATCACTTTTTTCACAAAGTTGATCAAACTCTAAGCCATTTTCCAAACCCAGCGTATCTGCACTTATTTTTTCAATAA
The DNA here is from genome assembly GCA_034716855.1 of Campylobacterota bacterium. Lineage (GTDB taxonomy): Bacteria > Campylobacterota > Campylobacteria > Campylobacterales > Arcobacteraceae > JAIOSF01. The sequence continues at coordinate 5,748 of JAYEKV010000187.1, forward strand.
GTATTTCAAAACCTGCTTTTTTAAAGGTATCAATAATATCAAAGTATATATCTTTAATATCATTTGGGTCAGGCTTTAATATTATCCCTGCTATGTCTGTTTTTTGTAATAGGGGGTTGTTTCTTGAGATTATCATAGTTGTATTATACCTTATTACCTAAGAAGTTCTGCTTCATTTCGTGCAAGTTCATCACATCTTTCATTTTGAGGGTGTCCGTTGTGTCCTTTTACCCAAACAGCATCTATAATGTGTCCTTGTGAAACTTCTACATACTCCTGCCACAAATCAAGATTTTTTACCGGTTTTTTACCGGCTGTTCTCCAATTGTTTTTTATCCAATTATTAAGCCATTCATTAATCGCTTGTACTACATATTTAGAGTCACTTATGATCTTAACCTTACAAGGTTCTTTTAAGGCTTTTAATCCTTCTATTGCACCTGTGAGTTCCATTTGGTTGTTTGTTGTTAGAGGATTACCACCGCTTAACTCTTTTATATTCCCTTTGTATTCAAGAATAGTCCCCCATCCTCCAGGTCCTGGATTACCAAGGCTTGAACCGTCACTGTATATTGTTATCTCTTTCATCTTTTCACTTTACATAAAACTTGTCATATTAATCGCTGATTTTGATAGCTTTGGCTCAACTATGAATGACAATGTGTCATGACAGTTTGGACACCTTGAATCATATATTGGATATACTTTTTTACACTTTGAACATAAAAATTCAAAATTAAGATCAACTTCAACTTTAGAGGGTGATTTTTTAACAGCTATCAAAACAGACAATTCAAACTGTTCACTTTGATCTGAACTATCTATATATCCTTTTGCAGTATATATATCTTGAAGAAACTCATTTCCACTAACTTTTTCAAAATCAACATCCTCAAAATCAAAATACCACAACAGATCGATTATTTTTAAATGATTGAACTGTTCTATATGTTCCCAAAACATTTTTTTATTGTATTTTATCAAAAACTCCGCAACTAGCCGTTCAAGCTTTTTATTTAATTTAAAATTGCTGTAAAGCTGTTTGGACTTTAGTTCAAAACTCATTATTGGATCATTTATAATTTGAAGCATATTTATATATATTTTTTCTTTGATAATATCTTCATCAAGTTCATTTAAGGCATCAAGTACTTCATTTGCTCTATTATAATCTTTTAGATTTTGAAAAACAAGAAGCAAGTGTTTTAGTGCTGTTTTATTTCTTGGACTAAATTTTAATATCTTCAGATATACATCTTTACTTCTTTGAAGAAGTCCACTTTTAAAATATGCAGCACCCAAAAGCTCAAGCAGTTCCTCTTTTTTAACCTGTTCATTAACATGTTCAAGAAGGGTAAGATAAACAGATATAGCTTTACTATAGTGTCCTTTATGTATAAAAGTTGAAGCTAAAAGGATTATTGAATCAAAAGGAAGATTATAAGTAGAATAAAGATGGATATAATCTTCCTCTTTTAGATTTCCCAGCTCAAATCTTTGTAAAAGTTTTCTATACTCCTGCCTTGCCATTCTTTCTTTATACAAACCATAAGTATAGGTTAAAAAAGAAGCTATAAAGACAAATAGAACTATTACTATAATTGCAAATAAAGGATCTCTGTAATCTAAAACGATACCAAACATATTTTTACCTGAACTTATAGTTATTTAAAGAATAGATCGTGTTTTCTGCTATATTCAACATCTTTATATTTAATTGTTTATATTCTAATGATTCTGTGTTTAAAAGCAGTTCATCATAAATTTCACTGTAAGGATAAATAGTAAAATATATAAACTCAGGATCATCCTTTACCTGTTCAAATTCTGCGAACCAAGTAGAAAGTAAAGAGAAGCACAACATAGATGGGTTAAATTGTTCATTGTTTCCAAACTGCTTTGATACACTTTTATTTATATGTTCATATGATTTCAATATCAAAGATATTCTTGAAACCCTGCTGTTTCTAATATAATAATCTATTGGCTGTACTGTTTTATTGATAACTTTTAAAAGTTCATCAACTCTTGTATCTATAAATAAAACAGTTTGGCTAGATAGTTCTACTATGGCTTTATCTTGATTTTTATAAGATTCTATTAAATCCCTGGCAAAAAGCAGAAGTGCTTCAGTTTTCACCTTTGATATATTTATAATCATAACTCTAGTAGTAAAGCCTGATCAAAAAAGATATAAAATCTCTATCTACATTATTCTCATCAATAGTTTCATTTTGGTGAACAGATTTATCGATCAATATAGAAAGCTGCTCTTTTAAATATTCAAAATCTTGTAAAGCTAATTTATTTACATTTGCCACAAGCTTTTGTTTTACCACATATGAATCCATACCCTCTTGCTGTGAAATTCCAAATGCCATCTCATCAAGTGTAGTTATAAGGTGTGGAGGTAAAGTATTAAACGCCGGTGTTTTAGCTTGTGAGGCTAACTGTTGTTGTAAAAGCTGTTCGTGTAAAATCTTAGATCCTTTCTTGATTTTTTACTATTTTACCATTTATAGGTTAAAAGAGAAATTTTAAGACAATTTCTCTTTTAAAAAACTCATTGCAAACTCTTTTGCTTCTTCTATTTTTGAAGCATCTTTACCACCTGCTTGTGCGAAGTCAGGTCGCCCTCCTCCGCCTCCACCTACGATAGGTGCAACTGCTTTGATCCAGTCACCTGCTTTAATATCAGCATTTTTTACACCAGATACAAGCATAACTTTGTCACCTTTTGCTTGAAGAAGTAGCGTTGCAACTTTTTCATTGCCGTTTTTCATATCATCTACAAGTTTCTTAATATCACCGTTTTGTACAATATCAACTACAACTTTAATATCACCTATCATCTGCTCTTGAAGAGGAGCTGCCACATTTTCATGTGCCTCTTTTAACTCTTGCTTTAGTTGTTTGATTTGATCTTTTAGTTTTGTTATACCTGCAACTATATCTTTATTTTTAACCTCAGATTCTACTTGTGATAATTTACTCATAGTATCTTTTGCATAATTAATAGCTGCAAGTCCACATACTGCTTCAATTCTTCTAACCCCAGCACTTACACCACTCTCTTTAGTGATATAAAAGCTTCCTATATTTCCTGTATTTGGTACATGTGTACCTCCACAGAACTCAACAGAAACATCTCCAAACTCCACAACCCTAACAGTGCTACCATATTTTTCACCAAACATAGCAATAGCACCTTTATTTTTAGCCTCTTCTATAGGAAGTTCTTCCACAGAACCTTTTAGATCTCTTGCTATCATAGAGTTAACTAAGTCTTCAACCTCATCAAGTTGTTCTTTAGTCATAGCTTTTGCATAAGTAAAATCAAATCTAAGTCTTTTATCATCATTTAATGATCCAGCTTGTGAAACTGTATCACCTAGTACCATTTTTAATGCACTTTGAAGTAGGTGTGTTGCACTGTGGTGCTTAGATACTTCACCTCTATTTACAACTACAGCTTCAACTTTCTCACCAACTTTTAAAGTAGAACTAGCAACTTTTACTTTTGACATATTTATACCGTGGAATTTTTTAGTCTCACTAATGATAGCGATATGCTCGTCATCTTCTAAAGCTCCTACATCACCATTTTGTCCACCACTTGTAGCATAAAATGGTGTTTTATCTAACATAACCCAACCTGTTTGGTCAGTATTTAAAGTGTCAACTTGTGTAAAGTTTTCATCCAATAAAGCAACTATATTACTGCTAGTTCTTATGTTTGTATATCCTACAAATTCATTTACACCAACAGTATCTAGTAGCTTTTTAAAGTCTCCGTCATTAGCTTCATCTCCACTACCTTTCCAAGCAGCTTTTGCTTTTGCTTTTTGCTCATCCATACACTTATCAAAAATATCAATATCAACTTTTAGGTCAAGTTCTCTTAACATATCTTCAGTTAGATCAAGAGGGAATCCATGTGTATCGTATAAGTTAAATGCAACCTCTCCGCTAAAGATATCTTTTGTATTTTTTAGTTCTGCATTAAATAGTTCAATACCATCAGCAATTGTTCTAAAGAATCTATCTTCTTCCAATTGCATCTGCTCTTTTATAAAATCTTTTTTCTCTAAAAGGTCACTGTAGTGATCACCCATAATATCACAAAGTGCATCTACAAGCTCACCCATAAATGCTTTTCTAAAACCTAAAAGATATGCATGTCTTATAGCTCGTCTAGCAATTCTTCTTGCAACATATCCACGACCTATTTTATCAAATAATATACCTTGACTTAACATAAATGCTATTGTTCTAACATGATCTGCAATTACTCTAAAGCTTCCAATGTTTTTCTCATCTACTTTACTTGTACTGATAGATTCTAGTTTTTTTATAATTGGCTGGAATGCAGATGAATCAAAGTTATTTAAAACACCCTCTTTAATAGCAATAACTCTTTCAAGTCCCATACCAGTATCAATAGATGGTTTTGGAAGAGGTGTCAGTGTTCCATCTTTTTCTCTTTCATACTGCATAAATACAAGATTCCAGATCTCTAAGAATCTATCACCTTCTCCACCCATCTTGTCTTCGCTACCATTGAAGTTCTCTTCACCTTGATCATAAAATATCTCACTACAAGGACCACAAGCACCAGTATCACCCATAGACCAAAAGTTGTCCTTATCTCCAAATCTCATGATTCTGTCTTCTGATATATGCTCTTTCCACATCTCATACGCTTCATCGTCACTGTCATGTATAGTTACCCATAGTTTTTCTACAGGAAGTTGAAGATTTTTTGTGATAAATTCCCAAGCATGTGCTATTGCATCCTCTTTAAAATAATCTCCAAAACTAAAGTTTCCAAGCATCTCAAAAAGAGTATGGTGTCTAGCTGTATATCCAACATTTTCAAGGTCATTGTGTTTACCGCCTGCTCTTACACAAAGCTGACAGCTTGTAGCCCTTGGAGTAGAAGGTACAGGAACAGCACCTGTAAAAATATCTTTGAATTGTACCATCCCGGCATTTGTAAATAAAAGTGTCGCATCATCAGGAACCAACGGTGCACTTTTTATCACTTCATGTTCTTTAGAAGCAAAAAAATCTAAAAACTCTTTTCTAATATCCATATGTTATCCATCTAATTTAATTTATATCGTGATTTTATCTAAAAAACCATTAATTTTCAGTCATTATGTGTTAGAATAAAATTATGGATATCTTAGATGAATTAACAAACAAACTGAACAATATGTCAAAAGAATTCGAGTTTTTGATAAAAGAGAATAAAAAATTAAAAGCTCAGTTAAAAGAACTCAAAGGTCAGCACGATTTGGTCACAAGAAATAGTCAAGATATGATTCTTACAATACAAAGTAAGTTAAAAGGGGACAATAAGATTTGAAAAAGATAACCTTTCATATCAACCATTCTGCTTATACTGTAGATTTAGGGGCTGATCCTGACAACACACTTGAAGATGGATTAAAAAAGTTTCTTACTACTGACTCCAATCTTTCTACGGAAGATCTATTATTGGCTTATATGAGAAAAACTCAAGAATTGATACACTTTGAAAAAAAACTGAAAAATGCCATGCTTACGATCCCATCTATCAAACAGTTTGAAACTGATGAAGATCAATCTTAGAAAAATCTATCCTTGATGTTTTTTTCCACCTCTTTATAGTCAGGCATATATAAACTAACCAGATTCCAAAATCTTTTTGAGTGATTTTTCTCCTCAATATGACATAGTTCGTGTAATACAACATACTCTATAGCTCTTTTATCAAACTGTAAAAGTTTATAGTTTATAGATATATTGTTTTCATAAGAGCAGCTTCCCCATCTAGTCTTTGCAAATCTATATCCAATCTTATTTGGGAATAGTTTTGTTTTAAAGGTCCACTCATCAAATATCGGGTCTATTATCTTTATAGCTTGATGTTTATAAAATATTTTCACACCCTCTACAAACTCTTCATAGGAGCTTATATCTTCATGGTGTTCAACTAAAAAACTATCTCCTAAAAATGAAAACTTCACTTTTTTTATTTTATTATTCTGTTCTATTTTCATAGGATACTCTTTACCTAAAAAAGGGACTATCCCACCAGTAACAAAATCAAACTTATTTTTTGTAGGAACTCTATGTATGGTTTTTAATATCCACTCTTTATGTGAAAAGATTATCTCTTTTATCATATGAGACTTAACACCAAGAGGTGTTTTAAGAAGTATCTCATCTTTACTTTCAAGTTGTAAAGATATCCTTTTGATCTTTTTATTTGTCCTGTGATTTACAAGAAACTTATGATCATCTAAAATAATCTGCTGCGACATTTTTTATTTTTTTATATACTTTATCAAAATCTGCACTATATACTCTTGTATCACCAAGAGTCGTTATAAAGTTAGTATCCCCCGTCCATCTAGGTACTAAGTGCATATGAATATGGGGAGCTATCCCTGCACCACCCGCAACACCAAGATTCATACCAATATTAACTCCCTGAGCATTTAATACCTCTTTTAAAAGCTTTACACCTTTTTGTGCCATGTTTGACATCTTGGCAAAAGTATCAGGATCTAGATCTTCCAAGTTTGCCGTGTGTTTATTTGGTATTATCATAAAATGTCCCGGGGAATACGGATACTTATTCATAACTATAAAAAAATCATCGGCTCTATATAATACCCCTAGTTCTTCATCATTATTATTTTCAACAATATGACAAAACACACATCCCTCTATCTTCTTACCGTTACTTGTGATATATTCAGTTCTCCAAGGAGCATAAAGCCTGTCCATACAAATCCTTTATTATTAGCTTAGTATTTTATTACTTTTTCACTTAATCTTACAGGAGTATCATCAACTGTTTCAACCGTGATATAATATATACTTTTATTATCTTCATCATTAACTATCTGCATATTGTACCTTTGGTCATCTAAGCTTATATTTTCTATCTCCGTTTCCAAAGATGCTAAGAGCTTATTTTTGATATAGTGCATATGTACCTTAGCTTGTAAATGAAGATATTTTAATTTGTTTAAGTTGTGATTTACAGTTTTTGTTTGCGTTAAAAATATAGTAGAAAAGGAGATCAAAACCACAAGTATGATACTGACTATTAAGACAAAAGAGCTTTTCATACTATTTTAACTTCCAATTTTGTGTTATGTTATCTAATGTGATATTTATTGTATATATATTATGTGTATCTTTCTCAATATTGAAACTTTGAACATTATCCAATAAGACTTTATTATCATAATATAATGTCTCATCATCAAAAATAATTTTTGAGAAATTATTGTTTTTTAGTATAAATAGTCTTGTAGTTTCTAGTTTTAATTTTGCTGTTGTATATAAAAGTTCCTGATCATTTTTCTCATAAATAGAAACTAAAGAATTTAACGAGTATACAAGCACTATAGAAAATAATGCAATGGAGAGTATCACTTCTGTTAAAACCATTGAAGTTTTGGTATTCATATTTTATTATACACTTCAAAGGTTAAAACAAAGATTATTAGCCTCTTTCTTTCAGTATAGTATCAAGTAAACTAAATACATCCTCACTTGCATTTTCCATCTCTTTAAATGCATCCATAACTTTACCATAGTCAAGATCACCCTCTTTAGAAATAGCATCAAACACCTTATGTGTACCGTTATGAACAATAGAGTGTGGTCTGTCTAATTTTGAATAACTTGGAGTATTTGAGAAATATTTCTTACCAAGTCCTTGACTGTACCATTTCCCAAGTCTACAGTTCTTATGGTCTACAAATTTAAACGCAGGTTCCCTTTGAGATACTGAAAGATAAGTATTCACTTTCCAAATTACATGGTCTAATTTTGCAAGACTCATAAATACTCTATCCGTAATATGTTCTAATCCGTCAAAAGTTTCCTTTGAACTTCTCATAACATCACCCATATTAGCTGAATAACTTGAAGTATCCTCTGATATTGTATCTATAGCTTTTGTCATAGTATTAAATCTGTCATTTGTAAGTTTTACACTTTCCTGAATAGAATTAACAACTTCTGTTATCTGTTTTGCAGATTCTGCTGAACGACTTGCAAGATTCCTTACCTCTTGAGCAACTACCGCAAAACCTTTTCCTGCTTCTCCCGCTGTTGCTGCTTCTACTGCTGCATTTAATGAAAGGATATTTGTCTGGAAAGAGATCTGGTCAATTGTTACAACAGCATCTGATATTGCAGATGCTTTTGAGTTTAGCTCTGTTATTACCGTATTTATCTGACTAGCATCACTATTTAAAGAACCAATACTCTTCAATATCGAATCAAGCTTGTCTGTTGTTTGAGAATAAACCTCTGTAATCTTAGATGATTTACCTAAACTCTCTCTTGAAAGTTCTGTAGATTCTGCTATATTCGCTTGTATATCTAAAAGTCCATTTTTTAGATTAGTATTTTCAAACCTGAAAAGCTCTTGTGCACTTTCAAGATCTGAAGAGCTATGATCAACTTTATCATTGTCAGAATTTAATTTTGCAATATTTTGCTCCAATAACTCTATTTGTCTTTTTAGATCGTTATTTTCTCTATCTTTTGTATTAAGCTTGCTATTTAAATTATTTATCAATGTTTCATCTTGGTGTTTCTTAGAATTAAGTTTCTGAATCTCTTGACCTAATTGAGCTATCTCTTCTTTCAATTTATTATTAAAAAACATAATATCACCTTTTTGTAAAAATTATGTAACATCTTACAATAAGTTTTATTAATTTGTTTACCTACCGTTGATTATGCTAATTTATCTATTTATTTTCTAAATGATAATTGTACCATAAAGATCCACTATGATATACCAATATAAAAAATAAACTAAAAATATATTATATTCACTACTTTTTCACTTTTGTATACTAAAATAGAGTAAAATAATATAGAAAGTTAATTATGTTCAAATCCAAAATCTTTCAAAATTCTATGTTGATAGTTTCCAGTGTTATCATAGTATATACACTTGCTATCTCATTTTTTGTTGTACCTACAATTAATGATAGTATTCATACTTTGGAAGAGAAGAATGCCAAGGAAGTTCTAAATAAAGTAGTCTCAATAACCAAAAATGTTACAAAAGATCTAAATGACTTTAAAGTAATATCACTGCAAAATCACAAAGATAAATTAAAAAGCCTTACAGACACAACTTGGAGTATCATTAAAACAAAATATGAACAATCCAAACCTCAAAATATAGGAGATATACTAAAAATTCAAGGTGATAGTTTTAAAGATAATATTTATGAGTTTTATAAAAAAAATAGAAAAACAATGGATAAAGATCAGCTTGAAAAAAATATCAAAAGCTATATAAATCTTCATCGTTACAACGATAATACCGGATATTTTTTCATAAACAAAGGAACAAAAACAGAACTCCATCCCATAAAACCGGAACTTAACGGTAAAGACCTTAAGAATATTCAAGATACGGATGGTGTATATTTTATAAAAGAATTTGTTGATGTTTGTAAAAATAACGGCTCAGGTATTGTAACTTACAAATGGGAGAATCCAAAAACAAAAATTATAGAAGATAAAATAAGCTATGTTTTCTATTTTGAACCATTTGACTGGATAATAGGCACAGGTGAATATTACAGTGTACTAAATAAAAGATTACAAAATGAAGTTATAGACCTAATAAGCAACCTTAGATATGATGAACTCAACTACTTTTATATAAGTGATTACAACAGTGTTTTAATATCACATCCTTACCTAAAAGATAAAGACTTTTCAAATATAAAAGATAAAAAGGGAAACCTGATAGTTCCCCCTATGGTTAAAATTGCAAGAGAAAAAGGGGCAGGATTCCACAGCTATTGGTGGAAGAAAAACACAAAAGACGATACACCTTATGAGAAGCTTACCTATGCAAAAGATTTTCCAAACTGGCAGATGGTGATAGGTACAGGTGTATATATTGACGATATAGAAAAAGAGACTTTAAAGCGTAAAAATAAATTGATGTCACAGCTTAAAAAAATTATCCATACAACAAAAATAGGTAAAACTGGTTATCTTTATATCTTTGACGGTAATTACAATATGCTGATACATCCAAACAGCAATATCAATGGAAAAAATATTTCAAAATTAAAAAATCCGGGAAAAGACACATATCTATTTAACGATCTTCTAAATGCCTCAAAAACTCCCGAAAAAGCTTTTTACTACAAATGGGATAAACCTGAAGATAAGGGGAACTACATCTACAATAAAGTTTCATGGATAGAGTATGTTTCTGAACTTGACTGGTATATAGCATCATCTGCATATGTTGATGAATTTGAAGAATCTGCTTCAAAAGTTAGAAATTTTATATTGGTAGTTGCATTGATTATTTTTATATTATCTGTATTTTACAGTTATATTTTTTTGAAAAACCTATTGCAACCTATATCTGTACTCTCTACATTGTCTCAAAAAGTATCACAAGGAAACTATAGTGTCAGAAGTGATTTTAAAAGAGATGATGAGATAGGAATACTGGCTAAGCAATTCAACAGTATGTTAAATACAATAGAGAACAACATTGAGATACAAGATAAAAAAGTAAAAGATAAAACGCATGAACTTACATTGGCACAAAACAGATATATAGAAACAGTAGAAAACTTACAGTATCTGTTTGATAATTCACTTGAAGCTATGGGGGTATTTGACAAAGGGATATGTATAGATGCAAATGAGGAAGCGGTAAAGATATTTAAGTTTAATGATAAAAATTCGGCAATAGGTAAAAATATATTTGAGTTTATAGCACCCCAGTCGATACAAAAAGTAAAAGAAAATATACTAAACGATATCAAAACACCTTACGAAGCTTTTGGACTTAAACAGGACGGAACAATCTTTCCGGCACTTCTAAAAGGTCATACAAGAAAAGTAGGAGATAAAACATATAGAATCTATTCACTTATTGACCTTAGTAAACTAAAAGAGAAAGAGAAAGAACTCCTTGTAGCAAAAGAGAAAGCAGAAGAGGCAACAAAAACAAAATCAGAATTTTTAGCAAATATGTCTCATGAGATACGAACTCCAATGAACGGTATCATAGGTATGGTTCATTTAGCTATGCAGACAAAACTTGATGAGATACAAAAAAAATATATCAGTAAAATAGAAAATAGTTCTCAACTGCTTCTTGGCATAATCAACGATATTCTAGACTTTAGTAAAATAGAAGCGGGAAAACTGAATATAGAATATGTAAAATTTGACCTTTTTGATTCAATTGACAATATAATACACCTTATTGAGATTAAAGCAGAAGAGAAAGATCTTGAGTTGATTGTGAGTTATGATTCTACTATTTCAAAAGATTATTACGGTGACCAGCTTAGAATTTCACAAATACTTACAAACCTTCTTAGCAATTCAGTTAAATTTACAAATGAAGGTGAGATATCTTTATCTATTTCTAAAGTAGAAAAAGACAGATTTAGGTTTGAAGTAAAAGATACAGGTATAGGACTTACACAACAACAGCAGGAAAAACTATTTCAATCATTTTCACAAGCGGATGGAAGTACTACAAGAAAATACGGCGGTACCGGACTTGGATTGATAATATCTAAACAACTGGTTGAGCTAATGGATGGAGAGATCTATGTACAAAGCCAATACAATAAGGGGAGTAGTTTTATTTTTGAGATCCCATTAAAAGAGCTAGATACAAATGATCAAAACAATTTTAGTTTATACAATGACAAATCAATATTGATAGTAGATGATTGCAAAAGCTGGCATATTGTACTTGATCAAATGCTAGAAAAGTATAAACTAAAAATAGACCATGCATACAATGGAGATGAAGCTGTAGAAAAAATAATAGATCAGAAAAAAGTATATGATCTTATACTTATGGATTTTAATATGCCAAATATGAACGGTATAGAAGCTACAAAAAAAATATTTGAAAACTTTGGTATCACTAAAAAATATTGTGAACTAAAAAACCATAAAGCACCGACTATAATTATGGCAAGCAGCTTAAAAATGGAACAAATACAATCAAAAAGTAAAGAGATAGGTATAGACCTTTATTTACATAAACCTATAAATCCGTCTATTCTAAATGATATGTTAAATAATATCTTCTTAAATAAAACATCCATAGTAAATTATACAAATAAAAATGAATACCGAACACTAAAAGATAAACTAAAAACACTTCAAGGAAGCAATATACTATTAGTAGAAGACAATACGACAAATCAAGATATCATAATAGGTCTTTTAGAAGGAAGCGGTATAAATATTGAGATAGCTAATAATGGACAAGAAGCCATAGAACTGCACAATCACAATAAAAACAAATATGAACTTATCCTTATGGATATTCAGATGCCTGTTATGGATGGATTTGAAACTACAAATATCATAAGAGCCTCAAATAGTGATATAACAATAATTGCACTAACAGCAAATGTTATGGATTCAGATATCAAAAAAACAAAAGAAGCAAAGATGGATGAACATCTAAACAAGCCAATTGATGTTGAGAAATTTTACAGTTCACTTCTAAAATATATACCCACAAAAAAAGAAAATATAGAACTTGAAAAGCATGAAACGATAAAACATGAAGATAATATATCTTCTCTTAGAGAGATACAACTTGAACATATTGATATAAAAAGATCAATTAAATTACTTACAAGTGAAAAATTGTTTATCAAACTAATAAACAACTTTTATAAAGATTATAAAGATATGGATATTACAAAGTACGAGGATAAAGATCTTGAAAGACTTGCACACACTATTAAAGGATTAAGTGCGAACTTATGTGCAGATAAACTCTCCAAGGTGGCAAAAGAGTTAGAAGAGACACTAAATAAAGAGCTTTTAGAGCCTTTTATTTTAGAACTTAACAATGTTCTTAATGATATTGAAAAAACAATCCCAGAATCAAAACAAACTTCTTCACAATCAAACTTATTGGTAGAAGATGTACAAAATGAACTTATAGAAGAGCTTAAAGGAAAGCTTATTAGAAGAAGGTCAAAAGAGTGCATAAAAATTATGGAAACTCTTGAAGAGTACAATATAAATTCAGAACTGGAACAAAAACTTAAAACAATAAAAGAATATATAGAAAATCGAAAATACAAACATGCAATGGAGGTGTTAAATGAGATCTAAAACAATTTTAGCGATTGATGATACTGTATCAAATTTAGATATACTGGTAGATTATTTAAGTGATTACGATGTTATAGATACAACAGATGGTTATGATGCGTTGGATATTATAAAAGAGCAAAATATTGACTTGATACTTTTAGATATAGAGATGCCTGATATAAACGGCTTTGAAGTTTGTAAGAAACTTAAACAAGACCCAAAAACAAAAAATATCCCTGTGATATTTATAACAGCAAAATCAGATGAAGATAGCTTGGAGCACGCATATGAGATAGGAGGGGTGGATTATGTTACAAAACCTTTTAGAAAAAAAGAACTCCGCTCTAGAATAAACACACACTTAACACTAAATGACTATACAAAAACATTAGAGGAGAAAGTTCAAGAGGAGACAGCAAAGCGTCTTGAACAACAAGAGATCCTAGTAAGGCAATCAAGAGTTGCAGCTATGGGTGAAATGATGAGCGCAATAACACACCAATGGAAACAGCCACTCAGTGTAATATCACTTGTAAGCAGTACTATAAGTATGAAACTTGAATATGGACTATTAAGTGACGATAAACTAAAATCTTATATGAATAGTATAGAAAACGCCTCAAACTTTATGGATGAAACTATCAATGACTTTAAAAACTATTTCAATAAAGATAAAACAAGAGTAATATTCGAGGTAAAGAATGAAGTTGATAAAATCGTTAAAATGTTAAATAAGCAATTAGAAACCAACTTGATTGAAGTAGATGTATCTATAGAAGATGATGTAAAGGGTTACGGAGTGACAAGTGAATTTAAACATGTTATCTTAAATCTAATATCAAATGCAAAAGATGCAATCATACAAAATGATACAGAAAAAAGAGTCATAACCGTATCTGCACAAACAATAGATGATAAAACCTCTACACTTGTAGTAAAAGATACAGGAGGAGGTATACCTGATAATATTGTCGATAATGTCTTTGATGACTACTTTAGCACTAAAGGGGAAAACGGTACTGGTATCGGTTTGTCTATGACAAAACTTATAGTTGAAGATGAGATGAAAGGGCAGATATCTGTTTGTAATGATAATGAAGGAGCTGTATTTAGTGTTAAGTTTCCAAATATAGAAATTTAATAAATTGTTATTTTTAACTAAAAGAAGGTAGAATATTTTAAAAGGGGTATGGGATGATAGAGATACTATTTTATATTATATCAATTGGTGTGCTTATTCTGACTTATAAAGAAAATGAAAAATTAAAAGATAAAATAAAGAGTCAAGAAAAACACTATAAACTACTAGAAACAAGACACGAAAATTTAGAGAGATATCACACAGAAGTTGAAAAAGAAAATTTATCATTTAAAAAAGAGATAGAAGAGTCAAATACACTTAAAACTGAAAACATCAAACTAAGAATGATACTTCAAAAGCTAAGTAACTCTGGAAAATTCACTAAATTACAAACCTCACATGGATCAGACCAAGATGAAGATATTGAATTTAACAAACTATTAAAATATGAAATTGAGATGCTAAAAGAGGAAGAACATATATTGAAAGATGAAGATGATATGTTAAAAAAAGACAATGATCTTCTAAAAGAGAATAATGATCTTCTAAATAAAGAGATGACAAACCTTAAAAAACAGATCAAAGAACTAAGAACTGCTTCAAAAAATTCACATCACTATATAGAAGAGATAAATAAACTAAATAACAAAATTGAAAACCTGATAGAAGATAATGAAAAATTAAGAGGTGATGTTAAAACAAATTAGAGAACATTATTTATTTTATAGGGAGTATTTCTATTAAGCTTAAATATCCAATGTCAGTGAAACTTCATCACAAATTGGAAAATGTTTACACTTAATACAATCAGCCCAGATCTTTGTTTCTGGAATTGATTCTTTTGATATCTCTTCAAATCCTAAAGATTCAAAAAGTTTTTGTTTATAAGTAAGTACAAGGAGTTTTTTCAGCTTTAGGTCTTTACCCTCTTGTATAGTGAAATCTATAAGCTTTTTCCCTACGCTTTGACCTCTATAGTCTTTATGTACTATCAAGCTTCTTATCTCTGCTAGGTCTATAGTATGTATATGCAAAGCAGCAAAACCAATGATCTGGTCAGCTTTTTTTGCAACAACATATGATCTTATAGTTGTTGCCATCTCATTGCTTGATCTTTCTAGTATATTTCCATTTTTCACATCTTCCTCTACAAGCTCTTGCATAAAAGGGATATATGATACATCAGGCTTGACTAAAACAATATCTTCCATCTACTCTCCAAATATGTAGCTGCTTATTTTCTTTTCTAAAGTGTCAATACCTTTATTTTTTGAATTTGATATAAAAATTCCATCAGGATATTTACCTTTTAACTTACCTAGATCAGATTGCTTTAATTTATCTATTTTTGTAAAAGCATTTATGATGATCTGATCACCTCTTTTGATATGGTGTAAAAACTCATCAACACTTTTATCTATATCAAGTTGTGGATGTCTTGCATCTATAAGATGAACAAAAACCTGCAAAGACGGTCTTTGTTCTAAAAAATCAGTTAAGTTTCTATGCCACGCATGTTTAAGGGATTTTGAAACTTTTGCATAACCAAAACCAGGAAGATCAACAAATCTTGCATAGTAATTTTTAAGTTCATTCTCTTCATTATAATCTTTAAAAGTAACATCAAAATAATTAATAAGTTGTGTCTTTCCAGGTGTTGATGAAGATTTAGCTAAATTCTTTCTTTTTGTAAGAGAATTTAACAAAGAACTTTTACCTACATTACTTCTTCCTAAAAATGCTATTTCAGCCATATCAGGAGAGGGTGAATCTTTTAAACTTTGTGCTGAAGTTAAAAAAGATGCATCTACTAATTTTAGTTTTTTCACTACTTCTCTTCTCCTATTTTTAATCTAAATTTAACAGGTTTATTTTTTTGTCCGTCAATTTTTGTCTTTCCTGTTTTTTCGTCTATATATATTTTATGTGCGTTTAACCTTTTATCATCTTTTGTATCTTCAAGATATCCATTTCCCTCTATGATATATTGAAGTTTTTCAGGATAATAAAACACTACATCACCTTTACCTTTAAGGGTATTATCTTTTGTATGTATTGTAAAAGAAACATCCCCTGTTGCTTTATAGTTTTTTGGTATCTGCTTCCCTTTTTTCGTAACCGTATTTATATAAAGCTCTTTACATAGTAAAATATCTTTATTCTTTACCATCTTTACATTACCCTTAAAAAATATATAGTTTTTTTCTTCGCTTGATTCAAAATGTTCTGCATCAATATCTAAATATCCCTCTTTAGCATTCATTGTAGTCAATATAAATACCATCAATATCAATAGTTTATAAATATTCTTACTTCTCATCATTTTCCTTTAATTTTACTTTAAAATGTGTATTTCCCGCTTTTATAAAGTTTGTTTTTCCATCCAAATAGAATCCTTGTCCACTCACTTTATCATCTCGTCTTAGAACTACAAACTTACTTTTAGTATCAGCAACTTTTGTTTTTAAATTATAATTTAATTTATCTGTTTTAAGTGTTATCTGATCATCACTTTGAAGATTTACATTACCTTCTAAAAAAAGTTTATCTTGTTTTTTAATTATATAATCGGCACTTACCGTATTTACCTTATTACTTTTTATATTTTTTTTACTTTTTTTAACTATCGTAGCATTGTATAGCTCTTCTCTTTGTTTATATAAATATGCTTTTTTAGACTGTACCACTTCATCCACATTTAATTCATTGATTTTATACATAATAGAGTCTTCAAATATCACTAAAGGCTTTTCTTCTTTCTCTTTTTTTTCAAACTGTTCCTCTTTCTCAAAGATTAAAAATATGAGTGCAGCAGCCAGTAAACCATAGAGAAACTTAGTTATATCCATAGATCTTTTAATTCTTTCTTATGGTTGTCATTTTTCAAGATATATTCTACCATCTCTCTTACTGCACCATTTCCACCGCTATTTTTTGTAACTACATCAACAATCTCTTTTAGATCATTAACAGCATCATTAACAGCAAAAGAGATTCCTGATCTTTTTAACATTTTATAATCATTAAGGTCATCACCTATAGATGCAACTTGTGCCCAAGTAAGATTCTCTTTTCTTAATATCTCTTCTAACATATCATCTTTATTATCAATACCCTGATACAGATGTGTAATACCAAGCTCTTTTGCTCTTTTTCTTACAAGTTCAGATTTTCTTCCAGTGATAATAGCTGCTTTTTTACCAAACTTCTTTGTCCAAGAAGCGATGGCAAGACCATCTTTTACATCAAAATGCTTTATCTCATCACCATTACTTGTATAAATTATCTTACCGTCTGTCAAAGTACCGTCTACATCTAGAACTATTAACTCAATCATATTTTACAATACACCTTTTGTACTAGGAGTACCAAGTTTTTCATTAGTTGTAACTGCTCGTCTTAGTGCAACTGCAAAGGCTTTAAATGCCGCTTCTATTATATGATGCTTGTTTCTTCCTCTATCAAAGGTCAAGTGACAAGTTATTCCACTGTTAATTACTAAAGCTTGGAAAAACTCTTCAACTAGTTCAACATCAAAATTACCCACCTTACCGTCAAGATCAAACTCATAAACTAAAAATGGTCTGTTGCTTAAATCCATAGCACAAGTTACAGCAGCCTCATCCATAACAACGGTTGCATTACCATATCTCTCTACATTTTTTACTGGAAATATAGATTTTTTTAGAAGCTGACCTATTACAATACCACAATCTTCCACACTATGATGATCATCAACATGAAGATCACCATTACAAGTTAGATCTATATCAATACCACTGTGTTTGCTCAATGCCTCAAGCATATGATCAAAAAAACCAATACCCGTATTGATCTTATATTTGCCACAACCATTTATATCTAAACTACAAGTTATATTAGTCTCTTTTGTTTCTCTTGTAAGTTGTTCCATTTCCCCGCCTTTTAATTTTTAATTCTTAACTTTTAACTCTACTGAGCGATGATCATTGCACCTGCAAGACTATTTTGTTCTTTAAAGTCTTTTGCTTCATCTTCACTTCTAAATCCACTTATCCAAACTCTTTTTATTTTGTCACCTTTTAATACACCATCTTTTAATACTACTTTATATTTATCGTTATCTATTACCATCTCAAATTTTCTTTTTGTAACTTGTGCACCCGCAACTCTTCTAAACACACCAACTTGGATATAGTAGTTACCTACGCTTGATACCTCTTGTTTCTCTTCAAATGTTTCTGCTATCTTACCATGGAATCCAAGAACTGTAATTCTTACCTTTGCAGTACCTTTTTTTACCATATCTACTTTATGTGCAGCTGCATTTGAAAGGTCAATGATTCTTCCTGCTACAAAAGGTCCTCTATCATTGATCCTAACAACCGTACTTAAACCATTGTCTAGATTATCAACCTTAACCATTGTATTCATTGGTAGAGTTTTATGAGCAGCAGTCATCGCATACATATTGTAAACTTCACCGTTACTTGTTTTTTTAGCATGAAAATCTGGACCATACCAAGAGGCTATACCTGTAAACTTATCATATACATGAGCAACTGTAGGGTGATACTTTTTTCCAAATACCACATATGGTCTCATTGTTGCTCTATGCATAGCCTTACTGTTTCTCATCTTTGTAGGTTCTGCTTTATAGTCACCGTTATAAACTTTATTTGAACTATATCCTTTAGAACTGTTATTTGATGATGACCAGTAATAACCTGGATTTAAGTATTGACTGCTTCCACATCCTGTTAGTGAAATAACTACAATTACTGATGTAATAAAATATTTAATATTTGATAACAAGCTTCGCTCCTATTTTTATCATGCTGGTTTTTAAATTATTATCTTTCATAAGTTTATCAAGATCAACTTTATGTTTTTGAGAAATTTTACCCAAAGTATCCCCTACTTTAACTATATAGTCCAAACTTCTTTTATAAAGTGATGGATTTACCGGTATTAAAAGTTTTTGATCAATCCTTATTAGATTTGAACTAAGACTGTTATATTTCATTATAGATTTATAGTCTATATCAAATCTATTTGCTATTTTACCCAGACTATCGCCGGACTTTACAATATAATGTTCAAATGCTACAGCTTTTAAATTTTCTTTATATCTGTTAAATCTGGAAAGCTTTGAGTATGGTAAATACAGTGTATATTTTTTTTCATTTGTAGGTATAACATTTTGCCTTATGTGAAGATTTAACTCTTTTAAGTTTTTTCTACTTATACCCGTTATCTCTGCAACCTTTAGCATAGTTACACCACCATTCACTTCAACTGCCGCAATAGGATCACTTATCCCTCGATTAAGAAGATGTGTATTTTCATCTTTGATAAGAAAATCACTGTTGTTCATAAAAGCAAGAGCTATTATCTTTCGTATATAGTTTCTGCTCTCTTTTGGAAGATACTGTCTTTTTAAACCTTTTTGAAATATTAGAAGCTGTTCAATGTCTGGTTTGTACCCCCATTTCTTTACTACTTTGTAAATTTTTCCAAGCTCGGCGTATCTTACTTTTTTTTCTTGGTACTTTTTAATAGTTCTTCTAAATTCTTTTATTTGAGGGTCTTTTCTACAAACACTATAGCCAATCTGATCACAGTGCATATCAATAGTTGCTCTTGTGATCCCTTCAATTACTCTACCTTCTCCACAGTTATATGCAATAGCTGCCAAATACCATTTTCCAAACATTGAGTGTAATCTTTTTAGATATTTAACAGCTGCTTCTGTAGACTTAACAATATCCATTCGTTCATCAATATATCTATTCTTTTCAAGACCGTAATGTTTTGCTGTATTTGGGATAAACTGCCATAAACCTTTTGCACTTTTATTTGACGATGCACTGAGAATAAAGTTTGATTCTGCCATTACTAAATATAAAAAAGCAGAAGGGACCTCATTTTCTTTAAGGATTTTTTTTATTTTAGGAACAAAAAGATAGGCATTATTTAATTTCTGAGTATATCTGTTTTTGTTGCGTTCTAATCTTTTTTGTAGTTCTTTTTGAAGTTTATAGTCTGTAATATAACTAGATTTGATATCAAGTTCTTCAAGGATCTTTATATCTTTATCTACGAATGCCGTATTTATTAATGAAGCATTAGCACTAAGTACAAAGCCTAATACTAAGAAGATAAGTTTAAAAAACAATTTCAATATTAACTCCCTTTATGTTGAAGGTAATATTATATCTAAACTATATTTTTAAACTCTTTAAATAAATTTAAGGCATTTTTCGTAGTTAAATTTTTCACTTCATCAACAGATAAGTTTAAGATTTCAGCCATTTTTTCAGCTACAAGATTAGTATATTTTGGTTCATTTCTGGTTCCTCTAAAAGGGTGAGGTGTCAAATAAGGACCGTCAGTCTCAATAAGAAGCTTCTCTTTAGGTATTTTAGGAAGTACCTCTACTAACTTTTTTGCATTCTTAAATGTAACTACACCACCTATTCCAAAATAAAAATCTTTTTGAGCAAGATCAAGAAGATATTCACTTGCATTATAACAATGAAGTACACCTCCTACTTTGGAAGCATCATTATCTAATAAAAGTTTTTTACTGTCATTTGAAGCATCTCTAATATGTACTATCAAAGGCTTTTGTAGTTTTTTTGCTAATTGTATCTGTGCTGTAAATACACTTTTTTGTAGTTCTTTATTGAGATGTTTTTCATCTTCATTTTCAGGTAGTCTATAATAATCAAGACCACATTCACCTATTGCGATACACTTCGGATCTGATGCATATTTTTCTAAAAATTCAATATCAAAATTTTCACAATCGTAAGGGTGTACACCTGCTGCAAAAAAAACTTCATTATATTTTTTAGAAAGTTCTTGTGCTTTTGGAAGGTCTTGTGGATCTGCACCCGGTATCAAG
This sequence comes from Campylobacterota bacterium, assembly GCA_034716855.1. Classification (GTDB taxonomy): domain Bacteria; phylum Campylobacterota; class Campylobacteria; order Campylobacterales; family Arcobacteraceae; genus JAIOSF01. The sequence continues at coordinate 26,870 of JAYEKV010000187.1, forward strand.
AAAGCCTTGACACCTTCACTTAGTGCAGTTTGTATAACTTTATCTACATCTGAAGCATATGCTTCATTATCAAGATGTATATGTGTATCTATTATAGACATATGCTATAAAGACATCCTTTTCTTAACTTCACCTAATAATTCAGGTAATTTATCTATATTTTCTCTTTTTATCCATGCTGTAATACCAAAGTTTTTAAAAGCATCATAATCACTTGGATCATCTATAACTGCTATAGAAGTAAACTTATCCTTACAAGCATCATGTTTCTTCTCTTCATAATCAAAAATAGTGTTAATATCTAAGACAATAACATCTGCGTCATCATCACATCCACTATGGTAAAAACATATATCATAGCCAGGAGCTTCTACATCATCTAAACTTGTAATTTTCATCTCAATCTCCAAATATTTTCTACTCTATTTTAGCAAATACAATCTTATGTATTTATAAAATATATCTTGCGGTATCTTCGTTTTGTGCTATGTTCTCTAATTTTTCATGAACTAAATCTTTTGTTACAGTTATAGTTTCACCTTTTTTTTCATCCGCATCAAAGCTGATATCCTCTAGAACTTTCTCTATAACCGTATGTAACCTTCTAGCACCTATGTCTTCAGCCTTTTCATTTGCACTTACACTTAAGTTTGCAAAAGCTCTTATAGCTTCATCTTCAAATTCTAAATTTACACCTTCTACTTCTAAAAGTGCTTTATATTGTCTAAGTAATGAATTTTTTGTATTCGTAAGTATCTTATACAAATCTTCTTCATCTAAAGAATTAAGCTCTACTCTTAAGGGAAATCTTCCTTGAAGTTCAGGTAAAAGATCACTTGGCTTACTTACATGAAATGCACCTGCAGCTATAAACAATATATGATCAGTTTTGATCTGTCCATATTTTGTATGTACATTTGAACCTTCAACAATTGGTAAAAGGTCTCTTTGAACACCTTCTTTACTTGGATCTTGATTCTTATTGTTATTTCCTGTTGCAATTTTATCAATCTCATCAAGAAAAATAATACCGCCGTTCTCACATCTTTTTACAGCTTCTTGCTGTAAAGATTCTTTATCTAAAAGGTTTTCACTTGCACTTGATCTTAAAAGTTTTTTTGCTTCTTTTATAGTAACCTCTTTTTCGATTTTCTCTTTTCCCATTTTACCAAGCATATTATTTATACTCTCGCTAACAGCACTCATATCCATAGGGATGTTACTATCCACTATCTCTACTTGTGTTTTTTTAGGAAGTTCAATAGTGATCTTTTTATCATCAATAGTTCCACTTACAACTTTCTCTTCCATCATATTATAAGTTTTAATAAATGAATCTTTTGCATTTTCACTTGCTGTTTGAGGAAGAGAAGGCACAAGTATCTCAACTATTTGTTTAATCACTTCAGCATCAATAGAATCTTGAATTTTATCTTCGTACTCTTTAGTTACTAAATTTATTGATTCATGTGCTAAATCTCTTATCATAGATTCTACATCTCGTCCTACAAAACCAACTTCAGTATATTTACTAGCTTCTACTTTTACAAAAGGAAGACTCATCATCTTAGCCATTCTTCTAGCAATCTCAGTTTTACCTACACCTGTACTTCCTATCATAAGGATATTTTTAGGCATTATTTCATCTTGAAGCTCACTATCTAGCTGCATTCTTCTATATCTGTTTCTTAATGCCAAAGCTATGGTTTTTTTAGCATCTTTTTGACCTATAATATAATCATCTAAGAATTCTACAATTTGTTTGGGAGTCATATCCATTATTTATTATCCTCATCTAGTGTTAATAGTTTAATATTTTGATTTGTATATATACATAATTCACCTGCTATCATAAGTGATTCTTTCACTAACTCTTTAGGTTCTAGGTCTGAGTGTCTTTTTAAACTTCTTGCTGCTGCAATTGCGAAATTTCCACCGCTTCCTATTGAAGCTAGACACCCATCTTCAGGCTCTACAACATCACCCGTACCGCTTAGTATAAATATATGTTCTTCATTTAGTACAAGCATCATAGCTTCTAGTCGTCTTAACATTTTGTCTTTTCTCCAAGCTTTTGAGAAATTAACCACAGCCTTTAAAAGATCACCCTTTGAATTTTCAAGATGCTCTTCAAACATATCAAACAGATTAAAAGCATCTGCAGTGCTACCTGCAAATCCTGCTAATACTTTTCCATTGTAAAGTGTTCTGATTTTTGTTGCATTATTCTTTAGAACAGTGTCTCCAAATGTTACTTGACCGTCACCGCCTATAACTGCATTGCCATTTTCACTTTTATATGCAAGTATCGTTGTTGCATCAAACATATTTACACCTCTGCTATTACATCTATTTTGGCAATTGCATGTATTCCGTTACCCAGCTTACAATCAACCTCATAGATACCTATATCTTTTATTTTACTTTTTAGTGTAATTTGTTTTTTATCAATAGCTATATCTGCTTGATCATATAATGCCAAAGCTATCTCTTTATTTGTAACACTACCAATTAAGTGTCCATTTGCACCAACTTTGTGTTTTATTGTAAATTTAGAGCTTTCAAGTTTCTCTTTAATGATGTTTGCTTCTTTTATCTCTTCTTCCAAAGCCTCTTTTATCTTTTGCTGCTCTATTTTCCACTCTTCAACTACTTCAGGTGTAGCATGTTTTGCAAAACCTTTACCTATAAGGAAGTTTTTTCCATAACCATCTTTAACCTCTTTTATCTCTCCGGTTTTACCTAATGATTTTACATCTTTTATTAATAGTACTTTCATATATTCATCCCTATTTAATTTTTTATTTTGTATTATAGCAAAAAAATATAAGGGCATCTCTAAAAATGAAAATGATCAATATTATAAATGAAAGATTAGTTGAGATACAAAGTGAAGTTATGAACTTAGTTGAAGATCAAACTATCTCTCTAACTGAAAAAAACACCCAAATGCAGCCTTTGGTTGAAGAAAAAAAAGTTCTTGAGCATACCTTGGTTTATCTGGAAAGGATAAAGAACACTACCTACAATGGACTTTGTAATCCAAAATAATCTATTTGTCTACCATCGTATATTCAATACTGTTATCTTCTAAAAAATCTATAAATAGTTGAAAATATTCCATAGCTTCTTTGGGATCATAAGATGCGACAGATATAACAACAGCCCTTTTATCACCGACTATACTTGGAAGTGATGAGAAGTCAATTTTCGAGGGAATCTTTTTCATAGTATCTATGAGATCATTTTCGCTACATTGTGCTTTTAATGTATATCTTAGTTTTGTACTATTTTCTGGATAATACTTTTCCAATGCTTCTATTACCATACTTTGTGCCATGGATGGGAATCCTGGTACAAAAAAGTACCTCTCTTCAAGCCCAAAGCCAGGAACATTTGTAACTATATTTTTTAATAATATTGGATTCAGTGGTAGATTAGCCATGTTTATTCTGTGAGGATAAGCTTCCTCCCCAAATTTATCGATTATCATCTCTTTGGCATTTTCATTTATCTGCATTTTACCTTCAGTAAATACATTGGCAGCTGCTACTCTTGTATAATCATCAGGAGTAGCACCAATACCTCCAAAGCTAAATAAAACAGCATCAGGATCATTTCTTACAAGTCTAAAAGTATCTTCTATAAATTTTGGTTCATCTTTTATTACAAAATTTGCCTTTTGTTCCCATCCTCTTTTTAACAGCTCTTTATTTAAAAATTCAAAGTGACTGTCTACTCTTCTCCCATTCAAAAGCTCCGTGCCGATTATAACTGAATAAAAATTCACTTTCTACTACCTTTTTATAATATTCTCTAGTCCCTTACAACTATCTGCAAAAGATTGATTTATATAGTATATATCTACAGCATCCTTTTTAAAGAAAATATGTTCTTTCCAATCAAATAAATCTAATACAATTGCCTCCACAAACTTTCCTATAATTAACTCTTCTTTGCTACTTAAATTACTTATATCTACCATCTCTAAAATTCTTTTGAATTCTTCAAACAGTTCTTTCATATCACTTAGCTCATAAAATTTTTCTAAAAAAACTATTGATTCATCACAAAATTCAATAATCGTATTATAGTTATCTTTAAAGTATATTTCATTATCACATTCACTTAAAAGCTCAAATCTAACTCTATCTAACTCTTCACTGAAATTCATAAGGTCATCTTCTATATACGGATAACTCTCTAAAAACTCATCTGCTGATAACTTTTCATAAGATTTAAAAAATATTTTATCTAAAAAACTATCATTTTTATTATCTTCATTTTCATCATCAATAATTTCAAAATCAAATATATCATCTATATCAAATCTTTCAAACTCTATATCATTTAAATATTTATCCAGTATTACCTCTACAGTATCTAGTTTGAAAGGTTTTACCATATATGCATTAGCTCCAAACTCTTTTTCTTTAGAAATAGTTTCTTTATCATTAAGTGCTGTTGACATAATAATTACAGGTTGTTTATTTAATTCTTTTGTTCTTATCTCTTTTAATACTTCAAATCCTGAAATACCCGGCATCATTATATCTAAGAATAATATATCTATATCACTTTTCTCACAGATGTATAATCCTTCAAAAGGATTATTCTTTACAATTATATTATAGTTATCTTCTTCTATATTATTATCTTCCATATATTCATCTATAAGCATCTCTAAAATTGTTGTCATCTCTTTTTTGTCATCTATTAGTAATATATTAGTCATCTTCAATACCTTTCTTTCTAATTTTAAATATAAATTTTGCTCCACCAAGCTTATCTGATTTTGTAACTTCATATATTATACTTAAATTTTCACATATTAATTTAACAAAATATAATCCAATACCAGTACCTGTTTCTGTTTTATTTTCAACTTTTTCCTCTATAGTAAACAGATCAAATATGTTTTCTGTATTTTCTATACCGCTTCCATTATCCTCTACTGTAATAATTATACTATCATTTTTATTATTTATTGATATATAAATTTTATCTTTACAATATTTGACGGCATTTGATATTATGTTTTTAAAAAGATTTTTCATAAGCTTTTTATCGCTATATACAACTGCTCCTATTGGATCATATTCAATTTCAATATTTTTGTCATCTATATTTGATGAAAAATTTTCTAATACATCATCAATAATTCTTTGAATATCTATTTTTGAACTATTTATATTTATACTCTTTGATTTTAATCTACCTATATTTAAGATTGCTTCAACCTCGTCTAACATTGAATCGGCATTGTTTTCAAGTAAAGTTAATATACCGGTGAATTTTTCCTTGTTAAATTTATCTTTCAATATTTGTCTTTTTAAATGTGCTGAATAGTTTGTAATAGCATGAAGAGGTGTTTTTAATTCATGTGTAAATATGGTAAGGAATTCTGTTCTAATTTTTTCTATCTTATTTTGATATTCTATATCTGTAGTTATATTTACAAACTCTATTATATTATAAATATTATTATCTAATTCTATTTCATGAAAATTTATAAGAAAATGTTCCAGTTTGTCATTTTTCTTCATTACAACTTTATTTAATGAGTCCTCATTATCTTTAATATATTCTATCCAGTATTTCCCATCTTTGTAACTGGTAATATATGTTTCATTGTATTCTTCAAAAAATTCACAAATACATTTATGCTTATTTTTAAATTTTTCAAGTTTATCATATTGATCAAAAAACTCAAAAAAACTTTTATTTGCATCTAATAACTCATTATCTTTATTTATCACTATTATAGAGTTATTATTATCAAATATTGATTTTCTTAATTGCTGTTCAAAACTTGCCTCTTTAGCAAGTTTTTTATTTAAATTCTCAATATGTATCTTATACTCAATATTTTCTTTTTCTACTATTATGTTATGTATGATTTTATCAAGTGATTCCAGGAATTTTTTTATATTTAAAGGTTTTTCCAAAAATAGATCTATATTTGCATCTATTGCCCTTTTGAAGTATTCTATCTCATTAAATGCTGAAATAAGTATTATAGGTATTGATGGTGTTATCTCTTTAATATATTTTGACATCTCGATACCATCCATAGAAGGCATTCTTATATCACTTATTATAATATCAAAGGTATCAGTTTTAAATTTCTCTAAACCATCTTTGCCGTTTTTAGCAATTGTTACTTTAAGAAATATCTTATTTAAGAAGTTTTCAGTTACTCCACGAATACTGTCATCATCTTCTACATATAATACTTTTAATTTGGATGTTTGTTTACTAAACCACTATGGACTGAAAGTCCATAGGTTTCTCTAAGACTGAAAGTCTTTACAATTCCCAACTATTCAAGAATTATTGTATTATTATCTTTATTTGATGAATCTCTATGATGTTCTAAATATTCATTTACCATCTTCTGGGATACATCCCCTGTACTCCATGC
>JAYEKV010000188.1:0-13605 GCA_034716855.1 Campylobacterota bacterium
TTCTATATTTTAGATAAAGCTTGATTAGATTTATTTTCAGTAAATTTTAGATATAATCCCCGAATAAATTAAAAAAAGGAATAAAAATGGCATTAGATGTTTATTATGACAAAGATTGTAATATCGACTTAATCAAGTCTAAAAAAGTAGCTATGATCGGATTTGGATCACAAGGTCACGCTCACGCAGAAAACTTAAGAGATTCTGGAGTTGAAGTATGTGTTGGTTTAAGAAAAAATGGATCTTCATGGGCAAAAGCTGAAGCTAAAGGTTTTGAAACTTTAACAGTTGCAGATGCATCAGCTGCTGCAGATGTTGTTATGATTTTATTACCAGATGAAAATCAAGCAGAAATCTATGCAGAAGAGATTGAGCCTAACTTAAAGCAAGGTGCTACTATTGCATTTGGACATGGATTTAACATCCACTACGGAAGAATTTCTCCAAGAGCAGATGTAAATGTAACTATGGTTGCTCCAAAAGCTCCAGGTCACACAGTAAGAAGTGAGTTTGTAAGAGGTGGAGGTATTCCAGATCTTATCGCTATTGGTCAAGATCCAAGTGGAACTACTAAAGAGTTAGCACTTTCTTACGCATCAGCAATTGGTGGTGGTAGAACTGCAATTATCCAAACTACTTTCAAAGATGAAACTGAAACAGATTTATTTGGAGAGCAAGCTGTATTATGTGGTGGTGCTACTGCACTAGTTCAAGCTGGTTTTGAAACACTAACTGAAGCTGGATATGATCCACAAATGGCATACTTTGAGTGTTTACACGAACTTAAATTAATCGTTGATTTAATGTTCGAAGGTGGAATTGCTGATATGAGATATTCTATCTCTAACACTGCTGAGTATGGTGACTATATTGCAGGTAAGAGAATCATCAATGATGAGTCTAAACAAGCTATGAGAGATCTATTAACTGAGATCCAAGATGGTAGATTTGCTAAAGACTTCATCCTTGAAGGTCAATCTGGATACCCAAGAATGAATGCTGAGAGAAACAACCAAAAAGAAACTCTAATTGAGAAAACTGGTGTATCTTTAAGAGAGATGATGCCTTGGATCGCTGCTAATAAAATAGTAGATCAAGACAAAAACTAATATAAATATTAATAACTCTACCCTTGGGGTAGAGTTGTATTAACACTTCTTATGAATAAAAAAAATACAAAAAAAACTTCACAAAAAAAACAAAACAAAACAAAATTAAAAATATTTTCATTAAGTTATATATTAGTATTTATTACTTCTTTGGCTTTAGGTTCATCTATATATTTTTACCTTCAAAACAGTAATCTAAAAGAACAAAATGAAAATGTAAAAAAACAACTTCTACTAACACAAAAAGAAAAAAAAGAATATCAAGATAAAAGAGCAAAGTATTTTGAAGAGAAAACAAAAGCTTTGGATATTGAATATACAAATAATATTGAAAATAGTTTATATACAGATGAGATAAAAAAGAAAGATGATTATAAATTTGTTTATGATGATCTTGAAGATAAAAAAACTGAATTAACCCAAGAGATAAAAAAAGATAAAATAGTAAAAACTGATATAGTAACAAAAAAAGAGATTATAAAAAAGAATATTAAAAAGATTGAACCAATCTCAAGTAAACCGAAACTGGCAGTTATAATTGATGATGTTACTACTCAGTATCAGGTGAATAAGATTTTAAATATAGGCTATGATGTGAATATGGCTTTTTTACCACCTACATCAAGGCATAGAAACTCTGCAAAGATAACTAACAACTTAGATCATTATATGATACATTTACCACTACAGGCAAGCAGCAATAAATACGATGAAAAAAATACACTTTATGTAAATGATCCTATAGAAGTTATAGAAAAAAGGATAAAAGTTTTAAATGAACTATATCCAAAAGCAAAATTTATAAACAATCATACAGGGAGTAAATTTACCTCAAATGAAGCTGCTATGGATAGATTGTTTACAGTCTTAAAAAAATACAATTATATATTTATTGATAGTAAAACAACCTCAAAATCTATGGCTTTAAAGTGTGCTAAAAAACATGGTCTTAGAATATTATCAAGAAACATATTTTTAGATAACAAAAAAGATAAAGCATATATTCAAAACCAATTAAAAAAAGCTATTAATATTGCCAAGAAACATGGCTCAGCTATAGCTATCGGTCATCCTTACAATATAACCTTTGAAGCACTAAAAGACTCAAAACACCTACTAAAAGACCTAGAACTGGTATATGTAAATAAATTATGATACAAAGTATAGATTTTCATATAAAAGAGCTTGAGGATATGAAAAAATATCCCCAAAAGTTGTTTTATATTGGAGATCCTTCTCTTTTGTCAAAACGAAAAATATCAATTGTTGGTTCACGAAGGCCAAATTCATATACAAAACAATTTACCGATATTATTTCAAAAGAGCTATCAAGATTAGAAATTTGTATAGTAAGCGGTGCAGCTATGGGTGTTGACGCTATTGCTCATAAAGCAGCAGGGGTAAACAATACAATAGCAGTAGCAGGAACCGGACTTGATATAAGGTACCCTGCTGTAAATAGACAACTTATCCAAGATATTGAAGTAAGCGGTTTGATGCTTAGTCAATTTGAAGCAGGAGTACCATCACAAAGGTACAATTTTCCCTTACGAAACGAAATTGTAGTAGCTCTTGGTGAAGTTTTAATAGTAACTCAGGCAGATATAAAAAGTGGTACCATGAGAAGCGTGGAGTATGCATTAAAAATGGGTAAAAAGATATATGTACTTCCTCATAGAATAGGTGAAAGTGATGGTACTAATATGCTTCTATCTCAAGGAAAAGCTGAGATAATTAATGATGTGAATGATTTTATCGGTTTATTTACAAATAATTTTATTGAAAATAGTGAAAATGAAGTTGAAAAGTATTTTAAAACAACACCACTTTATGATGATGCACTAGTTAAGTATCCAAATGAACTTTTCGAGTATGAGTTATCTGGAAAGATAACCATACAAGATGGAAAAGTATTTTTAAGAACTTAGGCTATTAAAGTTTGACCTGATATTAGCTTGTCACTTAGTTTTATTTTTAGATCATATGAGTTGTCTATAGTTAAAATAGCCAAACCATTTGTTATTATAGCTATAGGTTCACCTTGTTCTATATTGTGTTTCTTTGTATAGCTAAAAGCACTGTTAAAAAAACCACCTATAAGTTTTAATTTTAATTTATCGTTAAACTTAAATTTTATTTGTTCATTTAGTTTTGAGCCTTTAAAGGTATATGGATCAAGGTTTAAACCATTTTGAACTTTTGTGATTTTTAGTTCTGTATCAATTGGTGATCTTAATGTGTGTTGGTCACATAAACTTATATTGATGTATATTTTAGTTTTCCCACTTTTATGATCAATCGCTTCTACAGTACCGTCAACTGGAGACAATATATTTGATGAGTTTTTAAAAATATTTCTATTTGGGTTTCTAAAGATATACACAATAAAAAGAGTATATATAAGTGCAACAAAAGATGCCAAAGAACAAATAGTAGACAAAATCAGCGTAGCAATTACACCAATAGTAAGCTGAAAGTAACCCTCTTTTAATATCATACCGTTATTGTTGCTCATCTTCTTTTTCACTTTCTACAGTCGTATCTTCATTTTTGATTTCTTTAGTCTCTTCTTTTGGCTCATCGCTTTTAATATCTCTATCTTCACCATGAAGCTCTTCACCTTCATATACTTCACCACCATTCTCTTTTATAATATCCTGAACTCTTTTCCCTGAGATAACCTCTTTTTCAAGTAGTTCAGCAGTCATCTGTTCCATAGCTTCATTATTGTCTTTTAGTATTTGAATAACTGCTTGATATCTATCTTCAAGTGTATTTTTAATATGATCATCAAGTTTATGTGCCATCTCATCACTATAATCTTTTGAAGATTGTCCACCACCTAAGAATTGGTTTTGCTGTTTATGAAGTACCATAAGACCAGCTATATCAATATCACTCATACCATAAATAGTAGCCATAGATTTTATAATATCAGTAGCTCTGTCAAGGTCATTTCCTGCACCTGTACTTATTTCACCTATAAATACTTCCTCTGCAGCTCTACCACCAAGTAGCGTATCAACTTCAGCCATAAGCTCATGCTTTTGCATAAGGTATTTGTTCTCTTCTGGAGTATTTAAAGTATAACCAAGAGCTGCTAGACCTCTAGGAACTATAGATACCTTATTTACTTTTTTAGCACCTTTAGTAACTTCAGCTATAAGTGCATGACCTGATTCGTGATATGCAACAATTTCTCTCTCTTTTGGAGAGATTCTTCTACTTTTCTTTTCAAGTCCTGCAATTTGTCTTTCAACTGCCTCTTTAAAGTGAGCCGGTCTAACTTTATCATCATTTACTCTACCTGCAAGAAGTGCAGCTTCATTAATAACATTTGCCAAATCAGCACCCGCTAGACCTGCGGTCATAACAGCAACTTCTCTTAAGTCTACATCTTTAGATATCAATACATCTTTGATATGTACATTTAGTATCTCAATTCTACCTTCTAAATCAGGCTTATCAACTAGTACTTGTCTATCAAATCTTCCAGGTCTTAAAAGTGCCGGGTCTAGTACTTCTGGTCTATTTGTAGCTGCTAGGATAATAACTGGTGCTTCTGAACTACTAAATCCATCCATCTCTGCTAAAAGTTGATTTAAAGTTTGTTCTCTTTCATCATTTCCACCCATATTACCGGCACTTGCTCTACTTTTACCAATAGCATCAATCTCATCGATAAAGATAATAGCAGGTGCAACTTTTTTTGCTTGTTCAAAAAGATCTCTAACTCTTGAAGCTCCAACACCAACGAACATCTCTATAAATGATGATCCAGTAACACTTAAGAACTCAACATCTGCTTCACCCGCAACTGCTTTTGCCAATAGAGTCTTACCGGTTCCTGGAGGTCCTACTAGAAGTACACCTTTTGGTATTTGAGCACCTAGTCTTACATATCTGTCTGGATCTTTTAAGAAGTCAACTATCTCAGATACTTCCTCTTTTGCTTCTTTATTTCCAGCCATATCTTCAAACTTAACATTAGGTTTTTCAGAGTTTATCATCTTTTTAGCTCCACCCATACCTAATATTCCACCTGCACCGCCACCAAGTGACTTAGACATCCTTTTAGCTAGGAACATCCATATAGCAAAGAAGAAGAACAGTGGAAGTACCCATCCAAATAACATATCAGCTAAGATATTTTGCTCGTTTATACCACCATATTCTACACCTTGCTGTTCAAGTACAGGTATAAGTGTGTCATCATTTGCAACTTTTCTTGCAATGTAAACTGTTTTTACACCGCCGCTTGGTTTACTAACAGCTTTGATATTCATATCACCTATACCAACATACTCAATCTGACCATTTTGTATAAGTTTTTTTACATCAGAGTATGCTACATTTTTAGTTGTACTTTGACCGTAGGCTGTTGAGCCACCATTCATATTCATATCATCTGTACCAAAGAAGCTTTTAAAAGCAAGTATGGTAACAATTGAAAATATTATAAATACAAATATTGGATTTTTATCAAAAAAACCATTTGGATTGTTATTGTTTTGTTGATTGTTATTATCTTGATTATTCATTTTTTTCCCTGTTTACTATTTATTTAGTTTTTTTATTATTAGTGTTACCCAGTCATTTTGTTCTATCTCTTCTAGAAGTTCATACTGGTCACTGTTTAGATATTTTTTTAAAACTTTACTTTTATGCTGCTGCATAATTCCTGAAAGGATCATTATACCGTTTTCTTTTGAAATCTTTTTAAGGTCTTTTGCAATTATTGTTAATACATCAGCTACAATGTTTGCAATAACCACATCATATTGTTTATCTGTATTGTTTGCAGAACCTACCCAGTGTTTATTTGCAGATACACCGTTTGAAGAGAAGTTCTTTAATGAGTCCTCTATAGAAACAGGATCAGTATCACAAATATCAACAATGGCACCTTTTTTAGCTGCTGCTATACCTAAGATACCGCTTCCGCAACCAACATCACATACTTCAATATCTTTTTTTACATATTTAGATATAGCTTGAATACAAGTGTTTGTTGTTTCATGGTGTCCTGAACCAAATGCCAGTGTAGGATCAATAACGATATTTATCTTCTTGTCCTGAGGCTTATTCCAGCTGGGATGTATATAAAATTCACCTATCTCTATAGGCTGCACACTCTCTTGGTACATTTTTATCCAGTCTTGATTTTCTTTTTTTTCAAGTGTTGTTTTACATTGTATATCCGCATCTAGAGCAGTTGATAATTCTTTTGCAAATTCGTCAATACCAAGCTTGATATTGTCAAGTTCCTCTTCACTTCTAATAATAATAGTTTCATCAAGCTCCTCTATGGCATCTTCGGTTAAGCTTGAAACTAAGTCTAAAAAAAGTTCATAGTATAGATTTGGTTTTATTGTAAGTTCGTAGTAGTACTGTTCCATTATATCCCTTTTACTCTTTTTCCCAAACTGTTCCGTTAGGTGTATCCATAGTAGATATACCCATGGCAGTTAATTGGTCTCTTATTTGGTCACTAAGTTCAAAGTTTTTTTCTTTTTTTGCTTGGGCTCTTTGCTCTATAAGTGATTCTATTTTATTTTTTTCTTCATCACTTATACCAAACTGAAAATACTCGTAAGGATTGTTTGCACCAATTCCCATCATATCACTTATAAATTCAATGGTCGCAGCAGTCTCTTTTTTTAACCCTTTATCTTTTGGGTTTGCATCAAACTTATCATTTACAGTTGAGATATACTCATCTATTGATGCTAAGGCTTTTGATGTGTTCATATCATCGTTTAAAGCTTCAAAGATATTTTTCTTTAGTTCTATATTTGCTTTACTTGAGCCGCTTGGAAAAATTCTTTTTTTCAATCTGTAAAGTTTATCAAGCCTTTTTTTAGAACTAAGAAGATCCTCCTCATTAAAGCTAAGATCTGCTTTATAGTGTGTACTCATCATATAAAATCTTATAACTTCACCGCTATATTGAGTAAGAGCATCTTTTAAGAAAAAGCTGTTTCCTAAAGACTTTGACATTTTTTGTCCGTTTATATTTACAAAACCATTGTGCATCCAGTATTTTGCAAGTTCTTGATCTGTGCAACATCTAGTTTGACAAGCTTCATTTTCATGGTGTGGGAATAGAAGATCCGCACCGCCTCCATGTATATCTATAGAGTATGGATGATTATGATTTGCTAGATGTTTCTCTATCATAGCACTACACTCTATATGCCATCCGGGACGACCATAGCCGTAAGGTGCATCAAATCCGATCTCATCTTTTGAGAAGAATTTCCAAAGTGCAAAATCTTTTTGATCTCTTTTATTGTTATTAGTTTCAACTCTGGCTTGTGAATTTTCGTCACTTGCTCTATGTGATAAATTTCCATAAGAAGAGTCTTTAGAGGTATCAAGATAAATACCGTCATCTAAAATATATGCAGAATCTTTTTCTAGTAGCTTATTTATCATATCTATCATAGCTTCAATATTTTGTGTAGCATAAGGCTCTATAGTATTATCTAGTATATTTAATTTGATCATCTCATTTTTATAAGAATCTATATATTGTGTAGTGATCTCATCCAAAGATTTTCCAGTTTCTTTAATCTTTTTGATAATCTTGTCATCTACATCAGTGTAGTTTTTTGCCATAGTTACTTCATAGCCATTTTGTTTAAAAACTCTATGAAGGAGGTCAAAAACAATAGCACTTCTTGCGTGTCCTAAGTGAGCATCATCATAAACAGTAGGGCCACACACATATATAGTGACCTTACCATTTTCTTGAGCTTCAAAAAGGACTTTTTCTTTTTTACTGCTATCGTATAAATAAATATCTTTCATTTTAATTTTAACTCTTTATCTTATTTAAATAAAGCCTCAAGGTCTGAAACATCTGTAGATTTTGATTCATCAGTTTTAACAGCTCCTGAGTCCATAACAGGTTTTTCACCACTATCAAGTACATTTAATTCGATGTCACATTTTGTAAGCATAGATGCAAGTCTGATATTTAGACCAACTTTACCTATAGCTTTACTTTTTTGATCTTCGCTTATAGTTACTATAGCTTTATCTCTTTCGTTTTCATCTTCAGTTACTTCAACTTTTACACTTTTAACGATTGCGGGACTAAGTGATCTTGCAACAAACATCTCTTTAATTGGAGTATATTCGATACAGTCAATATTTTCACCGTCAAGCTGACCGCTTACTGCGTTGATTCTTACACCTTTTACACCTACAACAGCACCTATTGGATCAATATTTGCTTCATTTGTTGAAAGTGCTATTTTTGCTCTGCTTCCAGGAATTCTTGCACTTCCTTCGATGTTTATCTTTTTATCTTTAAGTTCTGGTACTTCTAGTTCTAAAAGTGCTTCAAGGAATTTAGGGCTAGTTCTTGATACTTCTACCGTAAGTCCTTGTTTTGCATCTACATTTACTCTTTTTATAACAGCTTTTAAAGCATCACCAACTTTAAATACTTCACCTTTGATTCTATTCTTTCTTGGTAATATTCCTTTAACTTCACCGATCTCAATGTATGTGTTATCACTCTTATCAACAAATGTAACCACACTAGAAACAATATCACCAACTTGGTCATTGTATTTTTTAAATAAATTATCTTCTATAAATCTTTGAAGTCTGTATTCAAGATTTCCAAAAAGAATAGTAGCTGCATTTCTACCCATTGATTCAAACTCTAGGTCATAACTTAGTGTATCTCCAAGTTCAAGGTCTTCATCTATCTCTTTTGCTTCATCAATAGGGATAAAGTTTTCCGCATTTATTACAACCTCTTTGTCCCACTCATTTATCTTTGTTTCTGTACCAGATAATCTTTTATCATCATTTTCAACAACCAAAACTTTTTGAGCAAGTTTTAGTTCTTTATTTTCTCTGTCTATAGAAGCTTCATATTCTAAGCTATCATCAACCATTTTGTGTGCTGTTCTTATCAATGACTCTTTTAGTGCCTCTTCAACATCTGAAACTTTTAAGCCTTTTTCATAAGCTATAGAGTCGATAATATCTATAATTTTTTCCATTAATATATCCTTGAATTTTTATACCAAATTAAATATATGACATCTTTTAAGTGTATGTTATATATTTAATTTGGCACTAATTTGGTTAACAATGCAATGCAACTTTTGATTTTTAATGCTTTGTAGAGTGTATACCAACTAATCTTTCGATTATTTCGGTATATTTTAACTTAATGGAACTTTAATTTAGATAAAGTTTGATCAGTACTAATTTTAAATAATGACGACTATTAAAAGTCGTCAAAGTCTATAGATCCTTTAGAATAGTTAACAACATTACCCTCAAAGAAGTTAGTTCTTTGATCGTTAAATGAGCTATATCCATCTACCCATGGAATAGGGTGTTTTACATTGTACTCAGGTTCATATCCTACAGCTTCTAGTCTTCTATCTGCAAGGTATTCTATATATTGCCTGATAATATCTTTTGTAAATCCAAGAATTTGACCTTGTGTGATATATGCACCCCAAGAGGCTTCAAGATCAACTGCTTGTCTAAACATCTTTCTAACTTCAGCTTCCATCTCTTCATCAAATAGTTCAGGTCTCTCTTTTTTTGTAGAGTTGATCATGTTTTGGAAAAGTAACAGGTGTGTTACTTCATCTCTTTGAATGAATTTAATCATCTGTGAGCTTCCAAGCATCTTACCAGATTTTCCTAGTGCATACATAGCTGCAAATCCTGCATAAAAATACAAACCTTCTAAAACTTGGTTTGCAAACATAGCAAGAACAATTTTTTTATCTGTTATATTTCCACTTAGGTTTTTATAGGTAGAAGCTATAAATGTATTTTTTTCTAAAAGTTTAGCATCTGTTTTCCACATATCATATATCTCATCAGTATTATCTGAGATTGATTCAACCATAACTGCGTAAGATTTAGAGTGGTTTGCTTCTTCGTAAGATTGTCTTGATAGACAGGCATTTATCTCTGGTGCCGTAATATATGGGTTGATATTATCCATAAGATTGTTAGTTTGTAAACTATCCATAAATATTAGTTGAGAAAGTACAAGGTCGTACATTCTTTTTTCAGGAGCTGTAAGATACTTATAGTCTTTGGCATCTTGAGTCATCTGTACCTCTTTTGGAAACCAAGTATTTCCTTCCATAGTATCCCAAAGTTTTGTAGCCCACTCATACTTACATCTAGTGAAGTTTATCATACCGTCAGGATTTCCACCAAATGTTCTTCTATCGTTTAATGACTCATTTGAACTTGGGTTGTATATCTCTTTTCTTTCCATGACGGTTACTCCAGTTTGATAATTTAAAATTTGATTTAAGAGAGGAATTATAACTGAATGTAGTTTAAAATGATTTTATGCAAATTAAGTAAGATAAAAAATACGACAGTAGTTCTAAGACTATAAAAAGTATTTTTAAATATTATATGCACCTCACACAATATCTACTAACAAGGTTTTTTCTTGTCTGCATATGTTACAAAAGTTGCTCCAATAGCTGCTGCTGTTGCTTCATCATTTTGTCCACTTCTTATTGTATTAGATGGTGCTTGAATATCAAACATATCTAAAACTGTTGTCTGCAACTCCTCCACACTCATATTTGAGCTATCAAGTTGAGTTATCTGTTCTGCCATATCTCTTCTATCTAACTGATTTAGTGATGACAGTTCATCATAAATAGTATCCTGAGTATCTTGTGGCAACTCTTCTAGTGTACTTTGTAACAGATCTTTCATACCCGCACCAGAACCATCTTTTTTTTGTAGTTGTTCTTGTATTTGTATTTTAGTTTCAATTTGTTGCATTGTATTTGTTTCTATTTCCATTATATCTCCCTTATTACTATAATGCTACATTAATAGTATTAACAAAGGATTAATGATTTTAGTTATTTTAGAGTTAGTATATAATCTAGCTAGAGATAAAAGAGAGATAGATAAAGTTAAATGAAGTAAAACATCTAAATTTATACCTAGCTAATTATTTATAGCTAGGTGTTAAGTTATTAGGTTTATTTACTGACAACCCACACATTCCAAGCTTCTATCTGCTACATCAGCAACTGCTTCAGGTGATTGACTTCTAAGATAGTAAGTTGATTTTAGCCCTAACTGCCATGCTAAAGTATATATCTGGTGTAGATATTTACCACTTGCTTTATCTAAACTCATAAAGATATTTGTAGATTGACCTTGGTCTATCCATTTTTGTCTAACTGCTGCTGCTTTTATGATATCTAATTGCTCAACTTCATATGCAGGAGTGTAGTAGTTCCATGTTTCAGGATTTAGGTTTGGTACAACTACAGGTATTTGACCACTTAAATTTTCTTCGAACCATTTTCTTTTATATACAGGCTCAATCGCTTGAGTGGTACCCACAAGAATAGATATAGAAGATGTTGGAGCGATAGCCATAAGGTAACCATTTCTCATCCCTTTTTCTTTTACTGTGTTTCTTAACTCATCCCAGTCATAACCAGTATCAAAAAGGTCTTTTTCTACTATTGCATTTACAGCTTGTGGAGCATTGTCCATAGGCATAACACCTTGTGACCATTTTGAACCTTCAAAGTTAGGGTAGATACCTTTTTCAACTGCAAGGTCTGTTGATGACTTAATAGCGTTGTAGCTGATAGCTTCCATTATAGAGTCTATTTTTTTCATGTGGTCATTACTTCCCCACACCAGCTGATGCTCTGCAAGCATTTGTGACTCACCCATTACACCTAGACCTATGGCTCTACTTTTTAGATTTGTTGCTTTTACTTTTCTAAGGGGGTAGAAGTTAAGGTCTATTACATTGTCAAGCATTCTAATTGCAGTTGGAACAACTCTTTCTATATCCTCTTTTGTATTTATTTTACTAAGATTTACAGATGCAAGATTACATACAGCAGTATCTCCGTCTATTTTTTCTTTCTCAACAATAAAGATATTTTTACCGTTTAGTTTGTCAAGTGCAGTTATTTTGTTTGCTTTTTTAACTATACCGTTATCTAATGTAACCTCTTGATCCTCTTCAAAAGTTAGGATCTCACCGTCTTGCATCTCTAGTTTGATTAGATAGTGATTTGGGTTTGTATTTTGGAAGATCTCAGTACAAAGGTTAGAGCTTCTTATAAATCCTGCATGATCATTTGGATTTGATCTGTTTGCAGTATCTTTGAAACAAAGGAATGGACTTCCCGATTCAAAATAAGAAGTAAGAACTTTTTTCCAAAGAGATTTAGCACTCATTTGCTCTTTTGTAACACTTGGGTCATTTTCATATTCAACATATCTTTTTTCAAACTCATCACCGCTTAGTGTTGCTAAGTCTTTTACTTCATATGGATCAAATAGTGTCCAATGCCCATCTTCTAGTATTCTTTTCATAAACAGGTCGTTTATCCAAAGTGCAGGGAAAAGATCATGTGCTCTTCTTCTCTCTTCTCCAGAGTTTTTCTTTAGATCGATAAAGTCTTCAATATCCATATGCCAAGGTTCAAGGTAAACTGCAATCGCACCTTTTCTTGTACCTAACTGATCAACTGCCAAAGCTATATCATTTGTGATCTTTAAAAAAGGAACTGTACCACCAGCAGCACTTTTGTGACCGTCAATAACTCCACCTAGTGATCTAATAGAGTTCCAGTCCCAGCCTATACCACCGCCAAATTTAGACAATAGTGCCATCTCTTTGTATCCATCGAAGATACCTTCAATATTATCAGGAGATGAACCCACATAACAGCTTGAAAGTTGGTGTCTTGTTGTTCTTGCATTTGATAGAGTTGGAGTAGCAAGCATCACTTCGAATTTTGAGATCACATCATAAAACTCTTTTGCTTTTTCTTGCTTATCATCTTCATTTTGTGCCAAGAACATAGCAATACCCATAAACATTTGTTGAGGAAGTTCTATAGGCTCTTTATCGTTATTTTTTAATAAGTATCTGTCATATAGTGTTTTCATTCCAAGATAGTTAAAAAGATAATCTCTTTGAGGATCTAGATAGTTACTTAATTCATCAAGGTCATAACCTGTCTCAAGTCCCGGTATGATCCTACCTGCTTCTTGACCGTATCTAATATAATCTTTAAGGTGGCAGTAGGCATTACCTTTGATACCGTGTGTTGCTTTTCCTACTTTGTGATAAAGATCGAATAGGAAAAGTCTTGAAGCAGCAAAAGTCCAGTTTGGAACATCTATATCGATCTTCTCAACAGCTGTTTTTATCAGTGCATCTTGAATATCTGAAGAACTCATACCGTCTATGAACTTTATCTGTGCATCAATTTCAAGTTCACTTTGACTTACGCCTTCTAGGTCTTTAGTAGCTGCACTAGTGTGTTTTTGTATTTTTGTTACATCTAAAACTTCTTGACGACCGTTTCTTTTTTGAATCATTATTGCCATATATAAAACCTTGTTAAAATAAAGTGATAGTTTTTAATTGGAAATTTTAGCAGATTAACTATCAAACTAAGCTTTAAAAATCGATCATTTTTTATTATAC
>JAYEKV010000189.1:0-3326 GCA_034716855.1 Campylobacterota bacterium
AAAACTCCAAATGAGGTTTATTTTAAAGCTGTTAATAATTTAGATAGTCAATTGTTACAAAAAGTATCGTAGGTTGGTGGAATAAGAATGTTAATTTAAGTGGTCTTGACAAAGGAGGACATTATAACCTATTAAAAGTAATGCAACAGTATAAGGTACTTTAGTGCCTTTTGTAAACATCATTGTAATTGATCCTAATATTAAAGAACCAATGACAAAAACCAATATATATAATCCCATGGCAGAGTGTTCCATAATAAGCTCCATAACTATAATGATTTATAACATTGTATTTAACTGTTATATTAAAATTATAACATATAAATCATCTATTTAGTTATTTAATAAAGAGCTTATCAATAATATAAGCAAAGAGATAGAAAAAACAATACAACTATATCAAATCTGTCTCTAAATTTTAAAGCATTTATAATATCTTTAGATTCAATCACTTTTTTGCCTTCACTGAAAAAAGGCTTCTTTTTTATTTTCCCAAAATATTTTGTATCACCGCCAAGTGCCGTAGATGTACAAAATCCCATGGCACTTATAGGGTATCCTGCATTTGGGCTGTCATGAAGTTTGCCGTATTTGAAAACATGTTTTAGTAATTTAATATTTAAAAATAAGATAATGATGAATAGTGCTGTTAATCTTGACGGTATATAGTTTGCTATATCATCAAGTTTTGCACTAAATTTGCCGAAATTTTCATATTTTTCATTTCTGTATCCCACCATAGAGTCAAGTGTATTGATAGCTTTATAGATAAAAAGTCCGCTAAGACCAAAAAAGAAAAGATAAAATAAAGGAGCGATCACCCCGTCACTTAAGTTCTCTGCATATGTTTCAATGGCAGCTTTATTTATATCGCTTTTATTTAAATCTTTTGTATCCCGACTTACAAGGTACTTTATATTTGAAGGGTTATTTATAATATCCTTTACACTGTCATATAGCATCTTTGAAGCAATACCGGTAGATGCAATGAGAGCAAGAATAAAGATATTTGATATAAAATACTCTATACTTAGTGTTATCATTGCCGTTAATGTAAGAAGAGATATAGTAAGAATCACACCTCTTAATATATCATCTTTATAGAAGTGCTTTTCAAACCAACTTATAAAATTACCCATAAAAACAACGGGGTGCCTTATATATTTAAATTCACCAAAAATTCTGTCAAGAATATAAGCTATAAAAGTTATCTCTATAAACACTCAATCGCCTCTTTAAATACAGTAAGGTCTTTTTGACTTTTTACTGCAATTCGCACAAAAGTGTCATCTAAAAAGTCAAAGTTACTGCAATCTCTTATCATAATCCTATAGGGCTTTAGCATATTTTGAAATTGAATAGCATTAATTGTTTTAAGTTCTACCATTAGAAAGTTGGCAGATGTATGAAAGATATGATTTGTATATTTAAAATCTTTGAGTATCCTTTTTAGATATTCTGTATTTGCAGTATTTACCGCCCGCGATATTTTTACAAACTTTTTATCTTTTAGTACTTCTTGAATATAAGAGCTGTCAAATTGTGATATTTTCCATAACGGTTCTTTATCTTTTAATTTTTTAATATTTTCTTGGGATGATATAACCGTACCTATTCTTATCCCTGCACTGCTGTAGAACTTTGTCATAGATTTTAGAATATAAAGTTTGTCATAATCTTTTATGTATTTTGAAACAGAAACCGCTTGGGTAAAGTCTAAAAATGACTCATCTACAAGTATGGTACAGTTCTTTTTCATCCACTTTTCCATAAGACTTTCTATATCATAAAAGCTTCCCTCTGGAGTAGAAGGATTTACAAATACTACAAGTGAATTTTGGGCTACATATTTGTCAAGGTCTGTAAATCTATTGATCAGCTCAATA
Organism: Campylobacterota bacterium; assembly: GCA_034716855.1. Taxonomy (GTDB): domain Bacteria; phylum Campylobacterota; class Campylobacteria; order Campylobacterales; family Arcobacteraceae; genus JAIOSF01. The sequence goes on from JAYEKV010000189.1 coordinate 1,887, forward strand.
GTATAATTATGTTTTACAGCAGCTTTTTTATACTCTAGATATGCCGGTGAATATATCTGTACAAGCTTTGTGTCAAAATGTCTGAATAGTGAGAAAATAGCACTGCTTCCTCCATTGAAAAGTTCGATTTGTGAGCTTTTAACCTTGTAAAGTTCTGCAATATTTTCATATAGTTTATCATAGTTTGGATAAGATGAGATATTAAGCTTGTTAAAATCTATATTTATATCAGGTTTTATAAAATTTATATTTGATGAGAGATCTATTATATCATTTATATTACATCCAATTTCAGATGCAAATGCTGTTATGTCACCACCGTGTGAAAAGTTCATCTTTTTACCTTTTATTTTAAACTGTCAAGTTTTGTAAGCAGTTCTTGATAATTTTGATTGTTTAAGTGTCTTGTTGCGGCATAATATACCAAAGCATATTTAATATATTCTTTAAAGTCGTTGCTGTTTATTTTCAGTTCATAGCTTTTTTTTAGAGTAGTCAGTTTATGTTCGTTTAGCTGATTATTATCATAACACCAAGAAAGTGCAATAACAGCAAGATCAAAGATAAAGTCACCGTTACATGCTTCACTGAAATCATAAACACCTTTTAATATATTATTATCAAATTTTGCATTATCATAAAAAAGATCACCGTGTATTATTCCGTCATTTTTTAGTTCACAGTTTACCTTATGAAGATGATATTTTAGTGTTGGCTCATTGGTTGCTTGGACAAGTTTTTCAAGATTATTTTTTGTAAAGAGCTGTTTGTTTGTCGAGGTTTTATTTTTAGTGATCTTATGAAAAGATTTTAAAAACTTTCCTATTTGTTCTATTTGTTTATGGTTTGATATTCTAACACTTTCACCTTCGATTTTTGTATATATTAAAGCTCGTTTTTCATTGACTATGAGTTGATCGATTATTGTTGAGACTTTTAAATCCTTTAGCATTTCTAAAAGCATTATTTCATTTTGTATATTATCTGTACTAGCTTGTTCAAAAACCTTTAATATAAATTTATCTCCAAGATAATAAACACTGTCACTTATACCGTCAACTGTTGCTATAAGTTTGAGGTTTGTATATTGTAAGGGAAGTCGTATTGTTTTTAGATCTATTTTTGTGCCCAATTTATTTCCATGATGACTTTGTGTTGAATTATATCAAATATTTGTTGTAACTTCATTTGATTATGAATTATTATTTATTATTGGATATAATATTAAATAATATATCATAAGGAATTATATTGAGAAAATTAGTTTTATTTATTTTGTTTAGCAGTTATGTTTTTGCTCAAAATATTTTGTTGATAAACTCTTACTCATCTATATTTGAATGGACTAAACAACAGTCAGAAGCGATAGTATCAACTCTTCAGCAGAACAAAGATGTAAAAGTTTTTGTTGAGTATATGGATTCTAAAGTATTAAAACTT
>JAYEKV010000190.1:0-3318 GCA_034716855.1 Campylobacterota bacterium
GATATTTATTATATAAACTTATTTTAGTAAATTTCATCTTTAAAATATTTAATATAAATACTTTAAAGATAAAACCAAGCAGAGGTTCTCTGCTAATTTTATGAGATTAAAAGTTATCAAGTTTTTTTGATAGCTTAGTAAAGTAGTCTTGCTGTTTTTGATGCTTCTCTTGCTCTCTTTTATCTTCATTTTTTCTAAGTTCCATTTGTTCTGGTGTTAAGCCAAACCTAGGTTGGTAAGTGGGAATATCAGGTGCAATATAGGTAACTTTTTGCTTAAAAGCTACAAATTTTCTATAAATATCTCTAATTACTGGTAATACAGTAAAGAACATAGCTAAAGCACTAAAAAACTGAACAGAAATTATTGGATAGCTAAATACAGCAACTTTGTAAAAAATGAAAAAAGATAAAAATAACCAAAATAATCTTGAAGTTATACTATATGCATACCCAACTAACTTACTAGTTATATAGTAAACTAGTCCGATAGCTAAGAAGCTATCGATTGTAAAGCTTTGCAAAGAGACTGTAAGCTGATTTAGTAGTAGTGTTATCGTATTCATAATTTACTCCCTAAAGTGTACTTAAAAGTATTATTGATACTAAACTAATCACAATAATCCATATAGAAGTGTACTTCCAAGTTTTATTATGAATAAAATCTTCATCTCTAAATAGCCAAGCTAGTGCAGCAGATGCTAAAAACACCATAAAAAACTCTTGACTTAAGAAGTCACTAAATAGTCCAAAAGACTCTCCTAAACTTTCAATATCAGCAAAAAATGTGTATGCAACTAGTGACTCTACAAGCTCAGGGCTTGATACAGTTAATTTACCTACAACTGATGCTAAAACAACTGTGATAGCAAATTTTAATCCTAATAATGCTGTTGCACTTATACTGTAAGACTGCTTATCATAAATCTCATCTTTTAACTTTTTAGCTTCTACGCTAGAATGATTATAAGTTTCAGAGTTATTTTTAGTAGATGTTGTAAAATCTACAACAACTGGAGCATGTAATGCTTCAATCTCTTTATCTATTTGTATTAATTCATCATCTAAATAAGCTATCTCTTTATTGATAGCTTCTCTGCGTTCTTCAATTTCTTTTTGCTTATTTTCATTTGCTGCATTTAACCGTTTTTGGTTTTCTGCTTCCTTGATAGACTGAGCAATCTTCTCCTCCTCTTTTGCTCTAAGTCTATCTTGCTCAATTCTATTTTTCTTATTATCAACTATCCTTTGTCCTGCATTTAATGTTAGTTTTTTTAGATCATTCATCATAGTAATACTTTTTCCTTCTTTAATGAGTTTAGTTTCTCTTTTATTACCTGTTTTCTATTTTTCAATGAGATGGCATCATCACTAAAACAAATTCTAAATGTACCTTTTAGTGCATTATCCATCTGTTTTATTTCATAGTTGTGTTTAGCTTTTAGCGTTTCTAAGTAAGTTGCTTTCGCACTTTCAAGTGCAATTAGTACCGACGAACTAAACACTAAAATCAATCCTATAATTTGTATTAACATATCTTCTAAATCTTCAGCTAGTGAAGATATACCCATATAAGATAGTACTAGCATTATTACTAGTACTACTCCTATCTTTTTATACTTTGTTTCCATCATATCCTCCTTATTTACGACTAAAATAGGTTATATTGATTCTCATCAATATCTTGTACTATTTCGTTGAGTGCCTTTTTTCGTACACCTTTACATAATTCTCTTGCTTTCATAATATCTGTGGTTACTAGAGACTTTTTCGATACCTGCTGTATCTGTACTGGTATGGTTGTTGTATCAACACTAACACTACAAATAGCTACACCATTATTTTTCAAATATGTACCAAATTTCAGTGTTTTGTATGCATCACCTACATCACCATCTGTAATGATATTTAGGTATGTTACATCTTTTTCTGATGAGTATACATACTCTAAAGCTTGACCTAAGTCTGAACCATAGTTGTACTCTATATCACTAACAGAATTTATCTCTTTTAAGTTATTGCTGTATCCAAGTACCCGTATATTCTTATCAAGTAACTGTTGTACCATCTGCTTAGCCTTTTCACCTCTTTCACCATTCATTGATCCTGATGTATCTAATAATACCAACTCAGTTCCCCAAAGAGAACTAAGTACCAAAAAGCTTGTAAATACTATTTTTAAAACCGTTTTCATTATTTCCACCTTTTATTAAATTTTTGCTCGTAAATACTCTACTTCAGAATCTATATCATGGAGTAAAGCATTAACATCATCATATGTTGTTTGAAGCAACAATGATAATTGATGTGTAGTTGTATCTATATCATCTTGAATTTCTAAAGCTTCTTTGTATATAGAAACACTAGACTCAATATCTATTTTATATTTGTAAATCTTCTTATGTAAAACCATTATTGAATCAATATTGGTTTCATAAAATTTACCTCTAAACGCCTCTATTAAATCACCATTTTCAAACTCTGCTTCTTTGATTGTTTGTTGTATTTCTAACAACAAGCTATTTTTCACAAAGTTAATCTCTTTACTATAATTCTTTATAGTCTCTGCATTGGTTAGTATCGTAATATCATTCATAACAGAACCTTAATAGCTTGAAAACCAGAAGGCTTTATCTGCTGGAAGCTTGCTAGTAAAAAAAGTTTTAATATTCTTATTTGACTGAATCAGTTGATTTGTAGACACTCCTGATGTATATTGAAGACCACTACTTGCAAAGATCAACATCTTATTAATCTTGGGATTTATATCAATACTCTTCAACTTTTTGAGTTTTGCTCGATTTACTGATTGCCTAAAATTGCTATAGTACACAGTAATCACTTTATCAAAATCTTGATACCTCTCATCAACAAGCATATTTACATGTTCTATTGTTGAAACTATATCTTTACCTATTTTAGTTGTATCGATAAACTCTATTTGGTGTCTAACTTCATCCATTGCTTTAATGGAATCTTTAAACACTTTTTTAGACTTTCGATTTTTAACTGTAACAGCTGATTTAGTTGTCTGCCCCATTATCAAGTATTCCACTTGCTTAACTTTTAGGCTTCTAAAAGCTTTCTTTGTAAAATCCTTTTGATCTGTTTGTAGTTCTTGTTAAATAGCTCACTTTGATCCGGATGATTTAATGAGACTACATCCCATACAACAATAATTGCTGTTTTATCACTCCGCTTGGGCTTAGTATCTAAAGTTAAATTTGTTCCTGCATTTGCAGTACTAAAGCAAATCAGTGATATAACTGTAAGCACTTTTAATAATCTTTTCATGATTATCTCCTTTGTTTAAGATAGC
>JAYEKV010000191.1:0-13246 GCA_034716855.1 Campylobacterota bacterium
CGTCTAAAGTTTTCCCTAAAGAATATTCTCTCAATAGATTTTGCTATCTTAGAATCAATCACCATCCCGTCACTTGTAAAGAGTACTATCTCTGTATTTGTAGGGTCTTGAACAGATTGTCTAAAGTGTATACCTGCTGAGATATCTTCATTGTTTGATAAGCAGTGTCTCATCACATTTGATGGAGCATTAAACAGATCAACCACATCTATCCCAGTTGCTAGAAGCCCTGAAAGGAATGCTCTTTTTAACATCCTTGAACTTTTGTGGTAGTCTCTTGAGACATATACTTTACTTCCAATAGGAAGGATAGAACCAAACGATTCAGCTAGTTTTGTACTCATCTCTACGGATAGTTCAATATTTGTTCTTCCTGTTACTTTTCCATTTTCAAAAATAGAAGCTTTGTATTTTGTACCCCAGATAACATTGTTGCTTACAACAGAGTTTGAATCTATTATTTTTTCAGGCCACATTATTATGTCTTTTTCAAAAGAGACTTTTTTGCCTATCTCACATTTTTCAGCAACAATAACCCCTAAAGAGGCTTTTACATCATCTTTTATAAGATTATCATTACATATAATAGAGTTGTTTATCTTTGTTTTTGTTCCAATTGTTACATTATCCCAAATTACACTGTTTGTTACCTCGGAGTGTTTTTTCACTTTTGTGTTTGCCCCTATACAGCTGTTTGTTAAGGTAGCACCCTCTGAGATTTTAACACCTTTATCTATAACAACTGTACCGTTTATTCTGATTCTTTCAGGTAGCTTTACACCTTTTTCAAGATATACTATACCTTTGTCTACTTTTTGAGGTTCCCCTTTTATAGGCAGTTCTATTTCACCTTTGAATATATCTTGATAAACTTCTCTATAGCTTTGAGGATTTCCAACATCTCTCCAGTATCCTTCTACACTGCATCCCCATAAGGGTATATCATTTTTCATCAAAGTTGGGAAAAGGTCTTTTGCAAAATCAAAGTTTTCTCCATGAGGTATGTAGTTTAGTATTTCAGGTTCTATTACATAAATACCAGTATTAATTGTATCGCTAAATACCTCTCCCCAGCTTGGCTTTTCTAAAAACTTCTCTATTCTATCCTCTTCATTTGCTATAACTACACCAAACTGTAAGGGATTCTCAACTCTTGTAAGTGTAATTGTAAGTTGTGATTTTTTCTTTTTATGAAACTTTTGTATCTTTTTAAAGTCAAAGTTGGTTACAAGGTCACCGCTTACGATGATAAATGTATCATCTAAAAACTCTCTTGCAAAGGCAACAGCTCCAGCTGTTCCATAGTCATCATCAGGTTGCACATATGTTATCTTCACACCAAGGTCTTTTCCATCACCAAAATGATCTTTAATAACCTCAGGCTTAAAGTATAGAAGCACCGCCATCTCTTTAATATTAAGTTCATCTCTTAGTTTGATGATAATATGTTCCATCATAGGTCTGTTTAGTATTGGAAGCATAGGTTTTGGTGTAGAGTTTGTTAGTGGCTGTATCCTTGTACCGAATCCACCTGCTAGAATTATAGCTTTCATATTATTTCCTCGTAAAAATTATTGAGAAAATTATATAAATACAAAGATACAATTTAGTTACCAAAATCCTTTAGTAACAATTTGGTTACATAAGGGTGATCATAGCAAAATGCTATGATCGTTGTTTAGACAATCTCCCAAGCTTTACATGTACTAAAAAGTTGTCTATTCTTTTGAAATACCGTATGCATCTGTCTTAGGATATTTTTTAGTATCACTACAGTATCTGTTACATAAGGACCTTTGTTGAGCATTACACAGTCGGCTCTTTGTGCAGTTGCTGCATCTGTTACCTCTGCACGGCTTGGGAGGTTGTTTTTCATTTTACCTTCAAGTATCTGTGTTGCATATATAACAGGTACATGTGCCGCTTCACAGATCCCTAAAATCTCCTCTTGGATATATGGAAGATTATCAAATCCAACTTCGATAGCAAGATCTCCTCGTGCGATCATAAGAGCATAATTGTCCCACTTTATTAGTGTTTCAAGTATATCAGGAAGATTTCTAAGGGCTGTTTTCGTCTCTATCTTTGGAGCAATTGCAGTTTTATTCTTTCCTTTTTCTTTTAACATATTTTGAAGCATTAGAATATCATCTTTTGTTTGTGCAAAAGATAGACCGATAATATCTGCAAATTCAACTATATCTTCAAAGTTCTTTTTATCTTCATTAGTTATAGCATCTATTGCAAGGTCGGTACTTGGGAAGTTTATCCCTTTTTCCTCTTTTAAAATTGTTCCATTTTCTTTTGCTATAAGCACTTCACATACAAGCCCAAGATCAATTATATCTACAACTTTACAGCCGATCTTACCGTCATCTATAAATATCTCATCATCTTTTTTCACATATGGGAATATCGCTTTATTTGTACATCCGACTATACCTGCATATAGTTCATCTTGATATTTAAAGTCAGCCTGACCCATTATATTTTTATGTGTGATTATTATCTTTTGTGACTTAAATAACCTTATCTCCTGTGGAAGAAGTTCGTAGTTATAAAGTTTACTCATAATTGGTTCATCTTCATGAAAATCATCTATCTCAACTGTCGTATTTTCAAAGATTGTGATTTTTTTATTTGCATCTATAAAAACTCTTTCATCTTTGTTTATAATAGTATAGTTTTGTGTTTTTTCCCTCTCCAAGTCATCTATTGTCAACTCTTTTGAAGTTTTACAAGCTTCAAAAAAATCATCACTTACAACTAAAGTTGAAACTCTGTTTCCTAAACTGTCTTTTTCACCTTTAGATGTAAGAGCATTTTCCTTTGAAAGTGGAACTATCTCCACCTCTTTAGGATCTCTCCAAGAGCCTATCTTAAAAGGAGTAAAGATTTTTTCAATATTTTGAGTTCTGTTTTTTGGACCTGCAAGGTCTACATAGATTTTTGTCTCTTTGTTCTGTTTTTTATTTTCCTCTTTCACTTTTGCTGCCATTTTATTCCAAACAGCAGCATTGTCATGGGCTGTGTTTATCCTAACTACCGATGCACCTTTTGATATGATATCACCTATTAGGTTCTCATCATCAGAAGCCTCACTTGGCAGAGTGACCATAACTTTTGTTTTGAACTTTGTAGATGATTCTCCAAAAACTTCAGAATTTTTAAGCATTATCTTTTTTGCATCTTCATAGTTAAGTGCATTTTGATCATTTTGTGTTTCATTATACTCTTTATGTAAAAGTTTTGATAGGATAAATATATCTTGATTTATTGAGTTAATTACACAGCTTTGAGCTCGACCTAGTGAGGATAGTCCTATACTTGTAAGGGAGTTTTGAAGTTCACTAATATCTTGTGATCTAAGTTTTATATATGCTTGCAGATTTTGTAAGCTTTGATTTTGCTCATTTTCATCTACTTCATCTACTTCATTTACGCAATCTAATATTTTTGATTTAAGTTCTATTAACTCATTATATATATTTTCTGTTATCTTTGATTCCATTTTATCCCTTAGTTTACCATACTTGATGCCATCTCAAGCAATCTTGGTTTTATTGTGTATTTTTGGCTGTTTACATGATCTATTGTTACAAACTCAAAGTTAGCATCTTTATATACCACTACTAGACCATCATTTGTATCGTTATTTAAAAGTTTATCTACTGCAAACTGTACAAACTCTACTGCCATAAGTCTGTCATGTACCGTTGGATTTCCACCCCTTTGTATGTGTCCTAGAGTAGTTGCTCTTGTCTCTATACCCACTTCATCCTCTAACCATTGAACTATATTATTGGTTTGTTTAGTACCCTCTGCAACTAGGCATACCACATATCGTCTACCGTTCTTTATTTCACTTTTTAGTTTTTTTGCCAAAGAATCAAGGTTATATTCTAGTTCGGGTATGATACATACTTCAGCACCGCAGGTTATAGCAGAGATCAAAGCTAAAAAACCACAATCTCTACCCATGGTTTCAATAACACAACCCCTTTTAAAAGAAGCAGATGTATCTCTTATGGCGTCTGTTGCACCTCTTATAATATTAAGTGCCGTATCAACACCCAAGCAGTAGTCAGTTCCAAATATATCATTGTCTATTGTTGAAGGCACTCCTACAAACTGAACGCCGAAATCTTTATAGAACTGGTTCAAGGCTCTAAATGAACCATCACCGCCAAGTATTACAAGCTTAGTAATCCCATGCTTTTGAAGATTGTCAAAGGCTTGTTTTCTATAGTCATATTCAAAAAATCTTTTTGACCTTGATGATCTTAGAATTGTGCCACCTTCGTGCATGATACCAGCAACATCTTCATGTGTTGCTTCTTTGATATTACCGTCAATAAGACCCTCTAAACCGTCAAATATCAAATATGGCTGTACCTCTTTTTCAAAACAGTAATCAACAAAATGTTTTACAGCAGGGTTCATACCTGCACAGTCTCCACCTGAAGTTAGTATTGCTATAGCCATATTAGTTCTCTTTTACAAATTTTTTTACAAGTTTTTTCTTCCCAAACTCAACGCCAGGCTGATCATATGTATTGATATTAAACATCACTCCTACACATGAGGTAAGAAGTTCATAGTAATAAATAAGATAGCCTAGATTCTCTTCATTTAATTTATCAACTGTTATCATATCTGTAGGTATCCCTGCTTCACTTACACTTTCCATTGTTGCCATACATTGGGCGTTGATAAGTTCATTGAATGTGTGGTTGTTTATGTAGTTTACACCTGTGATATAATCAAGTTTTATATCAGGAATCTGCTTTCTATTTTCAAAGTCTTCCACTTTTATAAAAGTAAGTGTTTTATCTTCAGGTCCTTGCATAACAAGTTGTAAAAAAGAGTGCTGATCAACGCTCCCTACCAAACCAACAGGTGTAAGTCCAACTTTTTTATGAGTTTTATCGAATTTTCCGAGACTCTCTCCCCAAAGTTGAACATACCACTGGTTAAAGTAGTCAAATTGGCTTGAATATGAAAATAGTACATTGATAGGTTTATTTTTTCCCTGTTTGTAGTAAAAGTACGCTTTTTCTATTAAGTGCATAGCTTTTTTGTTGAAAAAATCTTTCTCTATCTTTGCAGCACCTTTGATGATGGCTTTTATATCATATCCCATAATTGCCAAGGGAACTAGTCCAACTGCACTTAATACGGAGAATCTTCCCCCTACATTTTTAGGTATGGAAAACTTAGATATATTGTATTGCTTAGCAAATTGCCAAAGTGGTGAGTCCTCATCTGTTATTGCAAGAAGCTTGTTTGTATCCTTAGAGTCAAGTTTTATATCGAATCTTTTAAGTACATATTTAAATATTGATGTTGTTTCAATAGTTGTTCCGGATTTGCTGATAACTATAAAAATAGTAGAGCTTTTTTGGATCTTTTTTAAGATCTTGTTTATAGATATTGGGTCACCGTTTTCTAAAAAACTTATATCTATGTTTGTCTCTTTTTTATGTTCAAGTATAGCATCTATAGCTTTTGTACCCAAGCTTGAACCCCCGATACCTATAACAACAATATCTGTGATCTTATTTTCTTGAAGATCTTTATTATTTTTGATATAAGTATCAATATTTTTAAGCAGTTTTTCTGTAGTGTCAGGAAGGGTATAATATCCAACTTTATTGCTGTTTTTCTCTTCAATCATTTGTTCAAAAGAGCTTTGGATAAACTCTTTTGATTTTTTTCCTATTTTTGGATCAAATCTTCTTTCAAAGCTTAGCATTACTTAGTGCCTACAAGCTTTACCATATCTACTAGTCTTGAACTGTATCCCCACTCATTGTCGTACCATGCAAGAACTTTTACACAAGTTCCCTCAACAACACTTGTCATATCTGGAACAAATGTTGAGCTGTAAGTGCTTCCTATAAAGTCACTTGAAACTCTTTTATCATTATCAATCTCAATTAGATCTTTGAAAGTTGTTTCACTTGCTTTTTTCATAGCTTCATTTATCTGCTCTTTTGTAACTTCTTTGTTTAGATTAACAGTAAGGTCAACAACAGATACATCAGCTGTTGGTACTCTCATAGCATAACCGTTAAGCTTACCTTTTAGGTTTGGCATAACTTTAGCAATAGCTTTTGCTGCACCTGTTGTAGTTGGTATCATATTAACAGCAGCTGCTCTTGCCCTTCTCATATCTTTTGAATGCTTTACATCTAATACATTTTGGTCATTTGTGTATGAGTGGATAGTTGTCATAAGACCGTTTTGGATACCAAACTGCTCATCAAGAACTTTACAAATAGGAGCTAAACAGTTTGTAGTACAAGAGGCATTTGAGATGATAGCTTCACCTTTGTACTCATCAGAGTTGATATTTAATACATATGTAGGTGTATCATCTTTAGCAGGTGCAGACATCACGACTTTTTTAACACCGTCTTTTAAATATGCCTCACATTTTTCAGTTGTTAAAAATGCTCCTGTACACTCAATCACCACTTCTGCACCACATTCACCAAATCCTAGCTCTTGTGGATCTCTTGTAGAAAATATCTTTACATCTTTACCGTTAATTCTCATAGTGTTATCATCAATAATCTCTGCCTCAACACCTTTATGAACAGAATCATACTTTAAAAGATATCTAAGCATCTCCATATCGGCTGTTGTATTTAATGCAACTAATTCAAGATCATCCCTGCTTGTTACTATTTTAGTTACTATGATACCGATTCTTCCTGTTCCGTTTACTGCTACTTTTAGTGCCATTTGTTTTCCTTACATTTTTGAATTGTTTTGAAAATTTTAATTGATATTTATTTCTGTTTGATTACAAAGTAAGTTATATTTTAATGGTGTAATCAAACTGTGACCTTAGGCTTTTATAATTTCCAAAAATCAATCAAAAAGAAGAGGAAAAATGGAACTATTAAATATTGTACAACCGGGTGTTGTGACAGGTGATGATGTTAGAAAGATTTTTGAGTATGCAAAGGAAAATAGTTTTGCAATTCCAGCTATCAATGTAATTGGAAGTGAGTCGATAAATGCAGTTTTAGAAGCAGCAGCTACTGCAAAAGCTCCTGTTATTATACAGTTTAGCAACGGTGGAGCAAAGTTTAACGCAGGTGATGTTAAAGGGGTGCAAAAAGATGTGCTTGGTGCAGTTGCCGGGGCTAAACATATACACGAGGTGGCTAAAAGTTATGGAGTGCCTGTGATACTACATACAGATCATGCGGCAAAAAAGCTTCTTCCTTGGATAGATGGACTACTAGATGAGAGTGAAAAACATTTTGAACTTACAGGTAAATCTTTGTTTAGTTCACATATGATTGATCTAAGTGAGCAGAGTCTAGAGGAGAATATAGAGATATCTTCTAAATATCTTCAAAGAATGTCAAAGATGGATATGACTTTAGAGATTGAGCTTGGTATCACAGGCGGTGAAGAGGATGGTGTTGATAATAGTGATGTAGACAGCAGTAGTTTATACACGCAGCCCCAAGAGGTGTGTTATGCATATGAAGAGCTTTCTAAAATCTCAGATAACTTTACCATAGCTGCTAGTTTTGGAAATGTACACGGGGTATATAAACCTGGAAATGTAAAACTGAAGCCTTCTATTTTAGATAATTCTCAAAAGTATATAGAAGAAAAACACTCAACAAAAGATAAACCTGTAAACTTTGTATTTCACGGTGGAAGCGGAAGTGAGCTTAGTGATATAAAAGATGCTATCTCTTACGGGGTTGTAAAGATGAATCTTGATACAGATATGCAGTGGGCTTTTTGGGATGGTGTTAGAAGTTATGAAAAGCAGTATAAACATTATCTGCAAACACAAATAGGAAACCCTGAAGGGTATGAGAATCCAAATAAAAAATATTATGATCCTAGAAAGTGGCTAAGAGCAGGGCAAGATGCTATGGTAAAAAGAGCTGTTAAAGCATTTGAAGACTTAAATTGTACAGATGTACTTTAAAATATAGATATTAATAATAAATAATAAGGATAAAAAATGAGCGGAATTATAAACGGTATAAATGCATTAGAGATTTTAGATAGCAGAGGTAATCCTACTGTTAGAGTATATGTTGAATTAGAGTGTGGAATAGTGGCTTCAGCTTCAGTTCCAAGTGGTGCAAGTACGGGTGAGAATGAAGCTGTTGAGTTAAGAGATGGTGATAAAAGCAGATATGGTGGTAAAGGTGTATTAAAAGCAGTTGATAATGTAAAAAATATTATAGCACCTGAACTTATAGGTATGAGTGTATTTGAACAGGCCAGTATAGATAAAACTATGTGTGATCTTGACGCTACACCAAACAAATCAAAACTTGGAGCAAACGCTATATTAGGTGTATCTATGGCTGTTGCAAAAGCTGCTGCTATGTATAGTGATATGCCATTATATAAATATTTAGGGGGAAGCAACGCAAGAAGAGTTCCCGTACCTTGTATGAATATCCTAAATGGCGGAAGTCATGCGGATAACAGCGTTGATATACAAGAGTTTATGGTAGTACCTCATGGAGCACCGTCATTTAGTGAGGGTTTAAGATATGCAACTGAAACTTTCCATGAGCTGAAAAAACTTCTAAAAGCTCAAAACAAAGCTACAAGTGTAGGGGATGAGGGTGGTTTTGCTCCTGACCTTGACTCAAATGAGGAAGCTATGGAACTTATAGTTCAAGCGATACAAAACGCAGGTTATAAACCGGGAATTGATATCTCTCTTGCACTTGACAGTGCGGCAAGTGAGTTTTTAGCACCAAACAGCAATAATGTATATGATCTTAAGTGGTCAAACGGTGGTACAAAAACAAGTGATGAGATGATAGAGATGGCAAAGCAGTGGTGTGAAAAATACCCAATTATCTCTTGGGAAGATCCTCTTGGTGAAAACGACTGGGAAGGTTTTGAAAAGTTTACAAAAGAACTTGGTGAAAAAATAGAGGTTGTGGGTGATGACCTTTTTGTAACAAATACAAAATATATCCAAAAAGGTATTCAAAGACAAAGTGCCAATGCGGTACTTATAAAACTAAATCAAATAGGAACAGTAAGTGAAACTATTGATGCTATTAAGATGTGTAAAGAGAACGGTTGGAGAGCATTTATATCACATAGATCAGGGGAAACGGGAGATACATTTATAGCGGATCTAGCCGTTGCTTTTGATGCGGGACATATAAAAACAGGTTCTTCAAGCAGAGGTGAAAGGATAGAAAAGTATAATAGACTTTTAGAGATTGAAGCTCAGCTTGATGATTCGGCACAATATTTTTGGAAATAGGATAAAAAATGAGAAAAACAAAAATAGTAGTAACTTTAGGACCATCTACTGATAGTCAAAAAACTATCGAGAAACTTATCAAAAAAGGTGTAAATGTTTTTAGGCTGAACTTTTCCCATGCTACACATGAGTATCACGGGGAAGTTATAAAAAGGATTAGAAAAGCATCTAAAAATCTAGGAAGAGAGGTCGCTATTTTACAAGATATAGCAGGACCTAAGATAAGAATATCTCATCTTAAAAATCCAATAGAACTAAAAAGTGGTGATATATTAACTATCACTAAAGATAAGGTTGATGAGAAAAAAAAGATAGTAAGTATAAGTTACCCTACTATTATTGATAGTTTAGAGCTTGGCGATCCTGTATATTTTTCAGATGGAACAATAAGGGCAAAAGTTGTAGATAAAAAGAAAGATGAGGTAAAGTGTGAGATAATAGTTGCACAAACCCTTCAATCAAAAAAAGGGATGAACCTTCCAAAATCCAAACTAAGTATACCTGCAATTACCAACAAAGATAAAAAAGATCTGGAGTATGGTGCAAAGAACGGTGTGGATATAGTGGCATTGTCTTTTGTAAGTGATGCAAAAGATATAAATGATGCAAAAGAGATACTTAAAAAACATGGTGCAAACCCTTTTATATTTGCAAAGATAGAAAAAGAGGAAGCTATAAAAAATATTAAAAAGATCCTAAAAGCTGCTGACGGTATTATGGTAGCAAGGGGTGATATGGGTGTGGAGCTTGGACTTCAAAAAGTTCCAGCAACACAAAAAAAGATAATATCAATGGCTTTAAAACAAGGAAAACCAACTATAACGGCAACACAGATGTTAACCTCTATGATAAACTCATACTACCCAACAAGAGCAGAGATCTCTGATATAGCAAATGCCGTATTAGACGGAAGTGATGCTGTTATGTTAAGTGATGAGACTACAATTGGTAAATACCCTTTAAAAGCAGTTGAGGTACTAAATGATACCATTAAAGAAACTGAAAAGAACTATCCTTATCATAATGACCCTTACAATGTATCCAAAGAGGATTCAATAGCAGCGGCGGTTGCCACACTTTCTAAAAATATAAAGCCACATGGGCTTATCGCTTTTACAAGAAGTGGAAAAAGTGCCATATCTATATCAAAGTTCAGACCAAAGCAAAAGATACTTGTAAGCAGTTACAATATAGATACCCTAAGAAAGCTTCAAGTTGTTTGGGGGATAGATGCGATATTTTTATCTAAGAAGCTCAATGATACAAATGAGTTGATAAAAACATTTTTAGTAAATGCTATTGATAAAAAATATATCTCAAAAAATAAAACCTATGTTCTTACTATAGGAACACCTATACATATAAATCACTCTACAAATGATATAAGAATATTAGATAAGCAAAGTATTGAGTACTTAATAAAGCATTAATAAATAGAAGTGTTAAAAAGAAAGGGGGGTGTACTACCCCTTTGTCACCACATTTGTGGGATTGATGGGAAGAGTGATATTAAAGCCTGTACCTTTTTTATTTAGTCCATCAATTATTTTTATGGTTCCAAGGTGTTTTTTTACAAAGTTGAAGGCATTGTATAATCCAAGACCAGTACCTTTAAACACTTTTTTATTGTTGTGAGTATCATATTTTTCAAAAATAGAATCCCTTTTATCTTTGGGAATACCAATACCGTCATCTTTTATTTTTATAGTTATAAAGTGATCTTTATTTGAAACAATAGAAAAAGATATATTTCCTCCGTAAGAGGTGAATTTAATAGCATTTGAGATTATATTGTTTAAAACATGATAGTGTATCTTGTCAATATCCCAGTAAACATCCGGGAGATTTTTATCTATATGGATATTAAAATTGATATCTTTTACTTTCATCTCATATTTAAAAGTATTACATACATCTTTGATATGATCTTGAAGATTTTCCACAAGTTCATATTCTGTATGCTCTTTACCTGCTTCGTATTTAGCCATCACTAAAATATTCTCAACCAATTTCAAAATTGTTTTTGAAGCTTTTCTAGCAGCTTTTACACATTCATTTTTTTCATCTTTTGTAAGATCATCTTCAGCCATAAGATCCAAAGCACCCATAACTGCCGTCATTGGTGATTTTAGATCATGAGTTACCATTGATAATATTTCATTGTATTCATTTTCTGTTTTCATGGGCGGAATATTACATGGTTCAGATTACAAGATAGTTACAATCGTTCGAATATTTATAAAAAGTATACTATAAAACACCGTAAATATCAGCTTTCTATCAAAAGTAAAATGTGCTAAGTCTTCAAAATATACACTAGATTTGGCACAATATTAGTACAATCTATTCTTTAAATAGCAGATTTTTTAGTATGTAATTGCATTGTTACTTATAACTTGATTTCTACCATTTTGTTTTGCTTGATAAAGTAATTCATCTGTTGATTTATAAATATCATCCACTTCATAAATTTTATCTATTTCTATAACATAAACTCCCATTGACATAGTTACAAATTTTGATGCTGAATTTCCACTGTGTTCAATTTTTAAAGATTCAATATCTTGTCTTGTTTTATCTGCAACATTAAAAGCTTCATTAGTATCATTTACATTATACAGCATACCAAACTCTTCTCCACCTAATCTAAAAGTATAGTCATCTGGTCTATTGAGTGATTTTTTAATTACTGATGCTACTTTTTTTAAAGTAGTGTCTCCTGCTTGATGCCCATAAGTATCATTGTATTGTTTAAAGTGATCAATATCCATCATTACAAATACTAAGAGTGATTTGTTTCGTTGAGATATTTTAATCTGTTGAGGAAATATATTATCAAAAAATCTTCTATTGTAAAGATTAGTTAGTCCATCTATATTTGAAATATCCTCAATCTTTTTCTTGGATGATATATCATGAAAGATATTTGTATATCCAACTACATTATAATCATCATTAAATATAGGTTGAATGTTTGAATGGAGCCACTTTATCTCATCATTGTTATCTAATTTTTTAATTTCTCCATCCCAGTTTTCTCCACTTTGAACAACTCTTTTAATTGTATCTTTTTGATTTTTATCACAATCACTATATAAAAAGTTATTAGTTTTTTTAAGTAACTCATCTTTTGATAACCCTAGGTGTCTAGCAAAAGCATTACTAACCTCTTTAATATTGAAACTTTCATCTAGTGTAGCACTCATAATATTTTGATCTATTATATGAAAATGCTTTTTTATCTCTTTATCAGTTTTTGAGATATTATTTAGTAGCAATATTAAAATAAAGATTATTGTTGATACTATAATAAGTAATAATATGATAATAAGTATAATTGATGAATTTTTACTATCTATTGCATTTTGATTAAAAAATATAGCTTTATTTTGGGCATATTGAACTAGTTTATCAACTTGCATATTTAAATTCTCAACATGCTTTGCACCTTTTTGTTTTGTTATTTGTGCAGCTTCGTCTTCTTTATTATCTTTCATTAAACTTATAACTTCATCTCTGATACTTTTCCATTTAACAAAGGCATCATAACTTTTTTGTATATCTTGCTTGTCTCCCAAATATCTATCAAAAATAACATCAAATTGTTTATATATAATAATCTCTGAGCTATTAACTCTTTCAACCGCCATTTGTAACTCTTTATCATTGTTTGATAAAGCAACATCTTTCATATATCTATGCATTGATATTAGATTTGATTCAATTATTCTAGTTGCATTTGTAACAGTATATGGGTGGCTATAAAGTTTTTGTGATAAATCAGCAAGTTCAGCCATTTTGATTATGGCAGTAACTCCTAGAAGAACTAACAACACTATTGTTATTGTAAAATTGATTATAACTTTTTTGTACATTTTTTGTTCCTTATGGTTTATAGTATTCTCATTTGTAAAAAATATTAACAAAATAGTGTGAATAAAGTATTAATGACTTTTTAAGATAACG
>JAYEKV010000192.1:0-3211 GCA_034716855.1 Campylobacterota bacterium
TTTATCTACATTAAGCTCTATAGCATTCATAAGGTGTTCTGAGTCTGTATGTGCCGTTGTTACAATTACAGGTATATTCAAAGTATATTTATTTATCTCTTTTATCATATCAATGCCGTTTAGTTCGGGCATATTTATATCAGTAACTATGATCTCAATCTCTTTTTGATATTCTGTGAAGGTATTTACACCCTCTCTACCATTTTGTGCAGTGTAGACTTTTTTGAATATCTTATCAAACAGTTTTTTTGTTTGTTTCATTACTGCTTCATCATCTTCTACATATAATAAAGTTATCGTTTTAAGTTGCTTTGTATCTAAAGTCATTATTTTCCCTATGTGTCCTTAAACAAGGATAGTGTAGTTTGTTCTTGTGGTGGAGTGAGTCTAAAAAGTTCATAGCTTTTTGTACTTGCTACTCTACCTCTTGCTGTTCTTTGTATATAGCCGTTTGCCAAAAGATAAGGCTCTATAGCTTCCTCTATAGTACCTTCATCTTCACTAAGGGCTGCTGCCATGGTACTTAGTCCTATTGGTTTACCTTTGTTTGACAAAAGAAGTTCTAAAAGTCTTAAGTCCATCTCATCAAAACCTTTGTCATTGATACCTAGTTCATTTAGAGCATATTCACATCGGTGAATCATAATTATCTCTTCATCTTCCACATCGGCAAAGTCTCTGACTCTTTTTAAAAGTCTAAGTGCTATTCTTGGTGTTCCTCTGCTTCTTCTTGCTATTTCTAGGCTGGCATCTTTTTTGGTAGTTTTATTTAATTTGTGTGAAGCTTGTATGATTATTTCAGATAGCTCTTCGTCATTATAAAAGTTTAGTCTAAAATTCATACCGAATCTATCTCTTAATGGACTGCTTAACATACCTGCTCTTGTAGTTGCACCTATAAGTGTAAATTTTGGAAGGTCTATCTGTACAGTTTGTGCAGCAGGTCCACTTCCTATAATGATATCAAGCCTAAAATCTTCCATTGCAGGATAGAGTATCTCTTCTATTGCAGGTGATAGTCTATGTATCTCATCGATAAAAAGGATGTCTCCCTCTTCAAGGTTTGTAAGAATGGCAGCTAAGTCTCCACCTTTTTCTATAGTTGGAGCTGCAGTTACTTTTATATTTGCTTCCATTTGGTTTGCTATTATGTGGCTTAGTGTGGTTTTCCCAAGACCGGGAGGTCCGAAAAGGAGAATATGGTCTAAAACTTCAGCTCTTTTTTTTGAAGCTTTTATAAATACCTGCAGATTCTTTTTTATCTTCTCTTGACCGATATATTCATCCCAAATTCCCGGTCTAAGAGAGTTCTCATCTGTAGTATCTTCAAAAGATATTTTTTCTAATTCAACTAGTCTTTCCATATGCCTACCATTTTTATTTTAAGTATATCATATATTATAACAAGCTTTTAAAAATATGTCAAAATGCAATATTACTCCATATTTTCATTAAATCTTACAACTTTATTTCTACCTGTTTGTTTAGCTTCATATAGTGCAATATCACTTTGTTTTACATATCTCCAGAAACTTTTGTCTTTGTTAGGGAATAAAGAAGTACCAATACTTATAGTCTTACTAAATGTTTCACTTCCTGCTTGAATCTTTTGTTGTGCAAACGCTACTCTTAATTCTTCAGCTTTCTGTGCTAATTTTTCCTCTGTAGTATCAGTAAGTACCACAATAAATTCCTCTCCACCAAATCTAATAGCCACATCTTTGAAGTCAATCACATCATGAATAGTATTTGCGATTGTTTTTATCGCAATGTCACCAATATCATGTCCATAATTATCATTGATAAGCTTGAAGAAGTCTATATCTACCATCATAAGTCCACAAGGCATGTTTTTGAACTTTCCTTCGTAAAGGAAGGTATCTATATATTTATCAAGGTGTTTTCTATTAAACATACCCGTTAATGGGTCTGTGGATGCATTCTTTTCAAGTATCTGCATAAGTTTTTTACTAACAATTTCTGGTTTTGCAGTATCAACATAGTCTTGGATAAATGGAAGCAGATCTCTAATTCTTTCATGATCTTCTTGTTTATCTGAAACAATTGAAACAATAAAATCAAGATCATTTGATATAGAATAAGGTATACATAAGTAGAATAAGTTTTCATCATTAAATTTATCACATACATTTTTAAACTGACAAGAATCAACTGTAGTATTAGTTTTGTCTGCTCTACACCCTTTTGAAACAGGATCGCAAATCAGCTTCTTACTTATATATACTATTTCGGTACTTTTATTTGTTGTATCTGCTTCTATAAAGTTAAAGTTTTCTATATTGAATTTTTCTTTAAGAACAATACCAAATCTTCTATAAACCTCTTCGATGTTTTCATCATGTTCTATAATCTTTCTAAATTTATATATATCAGCAAGTCTTGTTACTGTATTGTTTACATCTATAAGCGGGTCTTCTTGTTTGTCTACTTTATGAGCAGTAAGGAATAGCTCAATTTTATTTTCAATATTTGATAAACTGTTTTCAAGTTTACTCATATGTTCATTGATCCAATGTGCCACATCTTTTGCATCACCGCTGTTGATACCAGTAACTCTACCGCTATAGTCACCGTTATTTGCTTTTTTCATAACATTTTTAATAGCTTCAAATATTGAAAGATAAGGTGTTACCAGTCTTCGAACAAACCATAATATAAGTCCAATTAATAATAAAGAGATAATTGAAGTAGATATAATTATCTCTAAACTTGTTTGTTTTATATCATCCATTGTCATTGTCATAGATATCACACCAAGTATATCACCTTCTTTTGATTCATGACAACTCATACAGTCGATTTGGTTGGTTTTTTCTGCTTTATAAGGGATTGTGATTCTGTAAGTTGTTTTACCAAAAATATTTTCATCTACACTCTCAATGTCTAGACCTGTAGATAATACTTGTTTATCTATATCATCTCTTACAGGTTCTTCACCTGCACCATACTGTTTCTCTACTGTTTTTGATCTTATTATCCATATGTCATCAATATTATCAAGATTTTTTGTCTCTGATATAAAGAAGTCCCTATTATCCATGATACCGTTTACCATGTGAGCTGTAAGACCATTTTTTACACTTTGAGCAACTAGGTGTGCTTTAGTTTTGGCAGAGTTAAAACTAAATTCACGCAGATTTAATGTTATGTTAATGATCATAGCCAAAAAAATAATTGACATCATTAATGC
>JAYEKV010000193.1:0-3188 GCA_034716855.1 Campylobacterota bacterium
GTATTGAGTAGCTTAGGTAAGGGTATCACAAGTGCCAGTGTTGCTGCTATCATGAAGCAAAGCGGTTTTGATGTAAGTATGCTTAAAATCGACCCATATCTAAATGTGGATCCGGGTACTATGAGTCCTTTGGAGCATGGTGAGGTTTTTGTGACAGCGGATGGAGCGGAGACTGATCTGGATATAGGTCACTATGAGAGATTTATCGATAAGACTTTAGGTAAAGCTAACAACTTCACTACAGGTCAGGTGTACAGCTCTGTAATTCAGCGGGAGAGAGAGGGTGGATACTTGGGTCAAACTATCCAAGTGATCCCTCATATTGTTGATGAGATCAAAAGTCGTGTATATGCAGCAGGAAAAGGTCATGACTTTTTGATAGTTGAACTTGGTGGAACTGTAGGGGATATAGAGGGACTTCCTTTTATGGAAGCTGTTCGTGAGATAAGACACGAAAATCCAAAAACAACTACTATGAATATCCATGTAACGCTTGTACCTTATATAGCAGCAGCAGGTGAATTAAAAACAAAGCCTACTCAACACTCTGTACAGGAACTAAGAAGAATAGGTATCATGCCTCATATGTTAGTGTGTAGAACAGAGAAGAAGCTACCAAATGATCTAAAAAGAAAGCTTGCATATTCTTGTGATGTGGATGAGGATGCTGTTATAGAAGCAGGAGATGCCAAGACTATCTACCAAGTGCCTATGAACTTTTTAAAAGAGGGTATCCTTAAGCCTATC
The DNA here is from genome assembly GCA_034716855.1 of Campylobacterota bacterium. GTDB lineage: Bacteria > Campylobacterota > Campylobacteria > Campylobacterales > Arcobacteraceae > JAIOSF01. The sequence continues at coordinate 748 of JAYEKV010000193.1, forward strand.
TCAAAACACTTTGATCTAGATGAGATCAAGCCTGATATGGATCAGTGGGACAGCTTGGTTAAACATATCATAGCACCTGCTGATGAGATAAATATAGCTTTTGTAGGTAAATATCTAGAACTAAAAGAATCATACAAGTCACTTATAGAGTCACTTACTCACAGTGGAGCACACCTAAACGCAAAGATAAATATCAACTGGTGTGATTCTGAAGAGATAGAAGATAAAGGTGCAAAAGATATCATAGCTGAAAGTGACTGTGTACTGGTTGCCGGTGGATTTGGTGAGAGAGGCGTAGAGGGTAAGATAGCTGCTATCAAATATGCTAGAGAAAATAACCTTCCTTATCTTGGTATCTGTCTTGGTATGCAGCTTTCAATAGTAGAATATCTTAGAAATGTAGTAGGGATCAAAGATGCTACAAGTGTAGAGTTCGACAAAGATACAAAAGAACCTGCAATCTACTTAATAGAGCAGTTTTTAGACAGTATGGGTGATACACAAGTAAGAACACAACAGTCACCTATGGGTGGAACTCTAAGACTTGGTGAATATCCTTTTGAGTCTAAAAAAGGAAGTCATCTTGAAGCTGCATACGGTAAAGGTATATCTCATGAGAGACACAGACACAGATATGAAGCAAATCCTGAGTATAAAGAGGTATTAGAGAAAAACGGTATGATGATCACAGGTGAGTCAAATGGACTTATTGAAGTGGTAGAGATACCTTCTCATCCTTGGTTTGTAGGTGTGCAGTTTCATCCTGAGTTTACAAGTTCTCTTCAAACACCTAATCCTATCATTTTTGATTTTGTTAAGAATGGGTTGGCAAACAAATAGTTTTTAGGCTAAATGAAAAAGGGACTAGATAAAATCTAGCCCCTAAATTCAATACAGCTTTGTTGTATATATCAATAAAACTATAAGTACAAGTAGCAGTTTCATAATGTGCCTCCTTTATAGACTTTGGATACACTATAAAAAAAGGTAGGATCATGACTTCCTACCTTTTTAATGTACCCTGTTATCTATAAAAGAAAACACGAAACTCCTACTTGTAAGGCAATTATACAAAATTTTTTTTTTAAAGTCAAGAGTTTTTTACTCTTCAATTTGAGTTTACAAGCTCGTTACAGACACCAAATCCTATTATCTTTGACTTTGTTAAGAATGGGTTGGCTTTTAGGGGATAGGTTATAGTGTAGATGAAAAAGGGACTAGACAAAATCTAGTCCCTAAATTCAGTATAATCTTACTGCTAGTACTAGCATTATGATTACTATTGTGATTAAGGTTTTCATATCGTGTCTCCTTTATAAACTTTGGATACACCATAAAAAAAAAGGTAGGATCATGACTTCCTACCTTTTTAATGTACCCTGTAATCTATAAAAGAGAACACGATAACCTTAATCACTGAACAAATTATAATATAAAAACATTATAAAGTCAAGAGTTTTTTACTCTTCAATTTTTGTCTTAACCCTTAACATAGTCATATAAGGTAACTTACCCGGTAATCTTATAGGGTTTGTATTTCCACTATGTACTGACTCTAATTCTTTTTCACTTTTGGTGATGATCTTTTTGAACTTTACATAGTATCTACCGTCATCTTTTTTGTATATAGAACCTATCTCATTGTCACACTCTTCTATTTTAGAGTTAAGTGGTGCAAAGATCTCTACCTCGTCATCTGGATAGGTTTTGTATTTACACATAAAGTACTCTTCATCTTCAAGAACTAGTCCGCTTACTTCGTAGCTTCCAGCACTTAGGGCATACTCTAAGTTTTGAGCTCCCTCTTTTTCAAAAGGTTTGTGTACAAGATAGGCATCTGTGAAGCCTCTGTTTTTTGTAGTGTTTAGTTCATCTTGGTATTTTTGTGCTTCAAATTTGTCTGCATAGCAGTCTTCTAGTGCCATCTTGTAAGCATAGGCTGTAACCGCTGCATAGTATGGTGACTTTGTCCGACCTTCTATCTTTATAGAGTCAACTGCACCACTGTCTACTATCTCTTTTACATGAGAGGCAAGGTTCATATCTTTTGCATTGAAGATATATGTTCCCACTCCCGGATCCTCTTCTAGTCTAAACAGTGTAGAGTGGTCTTCGTTTGCTGCATATAGTGTGTATTCAAATCTACAGTCGTTTGCACAGCTTCCTCTGTTTGGAACTCTACCCATCTGTACGGCACTTATAAGACAACGACCACTGTAAGCAAAACACATAGAACCGTGTACAAAGATCTCTATCTCTAAGTCTGGAAGCTTTTCTTTTATCTCTTTTACATCTTTTAGGCTTATCTCACGGGCTGCTATTATCCTTCTGACACCCATATCATAATAAACTTTTGCATCAAGATAGTTCATAACATTTGCTTGGGTTGAAAGGTGGATGGGGATATTTGGTGCTAGTTCATTTACTAGTTGTACAACTCC
>JAYEKV010000194.1:0-13011 GCA_034716855.1 Campylobacterota bacterium
TAATATACCTTTTGTTCTTTGTTATAGAAATGATAACCATTATCAACTTAATTTAACTTTAAATTGATAATCATTATCAAGTAATTTTTTTATGCAAGATGATTACTTTTTCATTTATTGTAGAATCCTGTAAAACCTCTACGGAATTATTAAATAAATTGATCTATTTATATACTTTTACAGTGTTTTATTAATATATGTTCCTTGTATCTTGATAATTAATAAAAAATACAGTAATTTTTTTCTATAATTCTGCTCTTAATAATGCGCATGTGGTGGAACGGTAGACACGCTACCTTGAGGGGGTAGTGCCTTACGGGTGTGGGAGTTCAAATCTCCCCATGCGCACCATAACTACTTATAATGTTATAGACAAAATCTCAATATAAAACTTTTTTCAAATAACCATTATAAATTCACTGCTATTTCACTCTTTATTTGTAAAATATGTTTTAAGATACATAAATATCAGTTTTATGTACAAAGTAGATATAATATACAATATGAAGGATTAAAGATGAAAATACTTGTATTATTATTTGTTTTTATATTAGAATTAACTTTTTCAAAAGAGCTTAAAACTATTTTTTCATACAGTACCCCGCCATATGTATTTAAAGATGGAAGTGGTATCGTTTACACATTAACCGAAGAGTCCCTAAAAGAAAAAGGACATACAATAAAACCTGTATTTGTAAATATAGGCAGAGGTTTTAAGATGTTTAAAAATGGTCAAGTTGATGCAACATCTATTATAAAAAAAAATTCAGGACTCGAAGCACACTACAGTGATCACTACATGCAGTATCATAATGCAGCAATCACTTTAGAAAAAAACAACATAAAGATCAAAACAATAAAAGATCTTGGAAACTATCATGTAACAGCTTTTCAAAATGCAAATAAATTCTTAAGCAAAGAGTTTAGCAGTAGTATAAATAAAAAAGATAAAAAATATATGGAGCTAGCTGATCAAAAACAGCAGGTACATATGCTTCTCAAGGGGAGAACACAAGTTGCTGTAATGGACAGACATATTTTTAAATATTACAAGAACCTACTTATAAATGAGAAAAAAGTTCCAAACAATATAAATATTACATTTCATGAACTTTTTCCTCCAACCAAATACAGAGCTGCATTTAATGATCCAAAGATAAGAGATGATTTTAATGAAGGCTTGAAAAAGTTAAAAGAAAACGGCAGCTATGATGAGATATATGACTTTTACAGCAAAAAATATTTTGAGATAAAGAAATAGTATGCTTAAATATTCTAACTTATCTAAACAGCTTTTAAAATCTATACTTCTTATATACTTTATTATTACAGTTATCATCACCTTGATCCACTTTGTAATCGAGTATAATTATACAAAGACAAACATAAACCAAGAGCTTAAAACCATTGCAAAAACATTTAAAACACCGTTAAATGAAGCTCTATGGGAACTTGATAACAATCAGGTAGTAAATATAGGAAAAGGGATATATAATATACCATTGGTATACGGTGTACTTATAGAAGATCAATCAACAATGACTCTCTCTAAAATACTTCATGAGAATCTAAAACAACAAGATATAGAAGATCAACAGCTTATATATAGTTTTGACCTATCTTATCATTTCAATGATATAGAAACATACCTTGGGAAAGTCACACTTTACTCGTCAAATTCTGCTGTATTTGACAGAATTAAAGTTGGTTTTTCTATGATACTTCTAAATGCTATGATAAAAAGTGCTGTTTTGATAATATTATTTATAATAACCTTTAACAAGTATCTAAAAATACCGCTTAAAAAACTTACTGATACGATCAATAATATGAAACTTGATGGGAATAAAAGTAGAGAGCTTAATATAAAATTTGAGGAACAAAATGAACTTTCTATACTTCAAGATAATTTTAATGAACTATTAAAAAAGATCTCTCAAACAGAGTATGACAAATTGAATATGGTTAAGAATCTAAATACAGAACTTGAACAAAAAGTTCAACAAAGAACACATGACCTCAAAGAACAAAAAGATAAATTTGAAGCCATATATAAAACCTCAAAAGACGGTATCGCCATACTTGATATAGTCACTACACAATTTTTAGATGCAAATCCGGCATATAGTGAAATAACAGGCTATACAAAAGAGGAGCTTCTAAATACTACCTGCTTGGAATTGACTCTTGAAAAAGATAAAATAAGAAGTCAAGAAGCACTAAGAGAGGTAGAGAAGAAAGGCTTTATAAAAGACTTTACCAAAACATGTATTGCTAAAAGCGGTAAACTGATAGTTACAAATATGACTATCTCCCTTATGAACGATAAAAAAAGAGTGCTTGTAACTGTCAAAGATATTACAAAACAAAAAGAGCTTGAAAACAGTCTTATAGAAGAGAAAAACAATGCACAAGAATCAACAAAACTAAAAAGTGTTTTTTTAGCAAATATGTCACATGAGATAAGAACACCCATGAACGGTATTTTGGGGATGTCACATCTGGCAATTGAGTCTACCAATCCATTAAAACAAAAAGAATATATAAAAAAGATCGACGAAAATGCAAAAAGTCTTTTATCTATCATCAATGATATCCTTGATTTTTCAAAAATTGAAGCGGGGAAATTAAATATTGAAAATATAAACTTTAATATCAACAGTGTCATAACAAATCTTAAAAATATTGTTGAGTTAAAAGCCTATGAAAAAGATCTAAAACTTAATATATTTTATAATAATGAAAAAAACAATATATATTACGGTGATCCCATAAGAATAGGTCAAGTACTTGTAAACCTTGTAAATAATGCGATCAAATTTACACATAAGGGCTCTATTGATGTTGTTATAGAGGATATGCCAAATGATATTGTTAGGTTTAAAATAAAAGATACAGGTATCGGTATAGCACAAAAAGATCAAGAACGATTATTCCAATCATTTTCACAAGCTGATGGAAGTACCACAAGAGAATATGGTGGAACAGGTCTTGGATTATCAATATCAAAACAACTTGTAGAGCTTATGGACGGTACTATTAGTGTTGAAAGTGAAGTTGATAAAGGCAGTGAATTTACCTTTGAAATTTTTCTTCCTAGTGGATCAAAAGTAGATGCTTCGCTAAATAATGTTGACTCCTTGAAAACTCTACAAAGCAGCATCACTACTGTTACAAGATCAAATATTCTTTTAGTAGAGGATAATATCACAAATAAAGAGATAATACATTCACTTTTAGAAACAGCAAATACAAATATAGATGATGCTTTTGACGGAGTTATGGCAATTGAGATGTACAACAAAGCCCCTTCTAAATATGACCTAATTATTATGGATATACAGATGCCTATCATGGATGGCTATGAAGCAACAAGAGAGATAAGAAAAAAAGATAAAAATATACCTATTATAGCATTGACTGCAAATGCAATGGCAAGTGATATTGAAGCTTCAAAAAAAGCCGGTATGAATGATCACCTAAATAAACCAATTGATATAGAACAGCTTTACTCTGTACTATTAAAATATTTACCTTTTGACTATAAAAAAAAGGAAACGGTAGATGACGAAAATATAAAATCTGACAATCTTGATGTAAAAAAAGCACTTATCCACATGGGTGGAAATAAAAAACTATATAAAAAAGTGCTATTAGCTTTTTATAAAGATTACCATGGTCTAAAACTAAATAACTTAAAAGAAGAAGAGTTAAAAAGAATCGTACACACTATCAAGGGTCTAAGCGGTAATATTGGAGCAAACAAGTTGCATAACCTTGCAAAAGATATAGATAAAACACAAGATATGAGTCTTCTTTCAAAGATGCAGGAGGAATTAGAAAAAGTGTGTGATGAACTAAAATATATCTCTGAAGAAACAGATCAAAAAGATGATAAAAAAGAGGATTTAGCTCAAGAGAAAAAAGATCAACTATTTTTAAAATTGAAAGAAACAATACTCTCTAAAAGACCTAAAAACATAAGAGCTGTTGTTGATCAAATCGAGCCTTATAAACTTGAAGAGGAAGACAAACTTATATTTGAAGAACTTAAAGCTCTTATAACCAAATATAAATTTGATGAAGCATATAAAAAGCTTGAGAGCTATCTATCTATATCTTAAACTCCATCTCCACCTCTTTGGCTTTTTGAATCCCTATCATTGTAAAACCGTCATCAGTGATATAGTTCAAAGCCTTTAGATTCTTTAAATATTTTTTACCTGTTTTTACATCAAAAACTCTTGAGTGTTCCATCACACCTAATACATCTTTAAAAGTTTCATCATCTTTTTTTTTGTATAAAGCCAGTAATAGTACTCTTTGTTCTATATTATCCATACCTAATTCTTCATTCATAAGAAAACCTTTTTGTAATAGTATGCCGTAGCTAAAAACCCACAGCCTAAAATGATCGTAATTATATCAAGACCTGCTAAGGATGCCATTAAACCGATAAACAAAGTTGTCATAACATTTGTAAGCATAAACATCGATTCGTTATATGCCAGTACTCTTCCTAGATACTCAGGCTCTACTTGCTCTTGCAACATAGCGTAGGTATAAGACCAGATAGTTGTTGTAAAGAGTCCCGTCATAAACATACCCACAAGTCCAATATAAAAATCTTTTTGTACAAAAGCCCAAAATATTATGGTAATACCTTGAAAGATAAAAACATAAAATAATCTTTCTTTATTTACCCAATTACTTATAAATAAAGGTCCTATCATCAAAGCGAAGGCTCTTACTGCATTTGTTATACCAATTGCCAATGGCACAGAGATAACATGGCGATACTCATAATCTGACAGTAAGGTAACCAATGCATCAAAGATAGTAAGACCCACAGAAGCATGTAAAAGCATATAGTGCAAAAGATGTTTGTTGTTTTTTATATAAACTAAACCACTTTTGATAGACTCATAAATATTATCAAGATGTTTTTTTGTTTTTATTCTAAAGTCTATTTGACTAAGGATGATCAAAGCTGTTAAGAAAAAGCAGCCATCGATTATAAAAGATATTGTTACACCGTATAGATTTACAATTATACCGCCTATAGCCATACCTGCAGTAAAAGTAAATGACCAGATTATAGAGTGAAGTTCATTTGCTTTTACAAGTGCTTCACCGCTTAAAATTTTTGGAAGAAGACTCATCTCTGCTGTAAAAAACATAGAAGCACTTCCCATTCTAATAAATAAAAGTATCAACAAAAGCCATACATCATTCAAAGATGTAATGGATATAAAACAAAGTGTCATTATAAGCTCAGTTGCCAATAGTGCTGCCATCAAAGGCTTTACAGGGAACCTATCTACAATTGTACCGTTAAAAGGTGCCAAAATTACACCAGGAAGCATATGCATAGCTGTAACCAAAGAGATCACAAATGCAGTTGCACCAAAATCCACAAGCATACTGTATATGGCAACATTAGAAAACCATGCACCAAAATATGCTATGAATTGTACTAAAGATAGTTGTCTTACAATCTTATGTGTTTTTAAAAGCTCACGATATGTCAAAAAGAACTGCTAAATTATTTAAACTCTATTTTAACTAATCTTGATAATAGTTTGGGTTCAGGGATAATTATCTCACACTTATAAGATGATATATGCTTTGCATCAGCTACACTATACAATTTATCTATTTTAAAGTCAGTTTTTACTCCATCTATAAAAATTGTTTTTTCTTTTATTGTTTTAGCATCTTTTACAGGAATAAATATCTCTAACTTACCTTTTGTTGTATCCATAGCTGTATATAAAAGTGTTCCAGGGTTCACATAGTCACCCTTTTGCACTGCAATATTATAAATATATTTATTATTTTCTATTAAAATTTTCTTTTCTATTGTATCGTTTAGTTTTTCTATTTTTGTTATAAGATCACTTATAGAAGATTCTATATTCAGTATCTTTATTCTTTGATTATCTTTATCAAATTTTGATTTAGAAGATATTTTTTTAAAGCTTTCAAGGACACCTTTTTCAATTTTTAAAATAGATCTTAAACTTTTTAATTTTATATTTGATTGTTTTAGATCTATTTTATCTACTTTAGAATCAATCCTTACTATTAAAGAGCTATCTACTGTTGTTGCTTCAGCTTTATCGTTTACCTCTATAACTTTACCGCTAACCGATGCCTTCATATTATAGCTGTGTACAGGCTCTAATTTTGCATAATATTCAGATGCAAACAGCACTGAACTTAAAAACAATAAACTTATAAATTTTTTCATTTTTCACCTTTTTTTGAGTTTATTTTTATTTGGCTAAATATATCATCATTTATCTTTATCTTAAGTTTAAAAAAATGATCTTTTTTATCAATAAATCTTCCTTCATACAAAATACCTTTATAGTTAAAAAGAACCTTATCCATTCTCAAAGTATCGCTATCATGCTTAAATGTAATCTGAACTTCTACTGCTCTATAGTTATCCGTAAATTCAGCTGCTAACTCTTTAGGTATATCTATCTGTACGGTTCTTTGTAACTTATAGTTGTATCCATATATCTGTTTTGCATATATTACGGTTGTTAATTGTTTCTTATTATTTATAGGTTTTTTCATAGATGGTTTTCCATAAAATATCTTATAAGTTTTATTGATACTTTCATCTAATATTGTTGCAAGGTTTTTCTTATCATGATAAAACTTTTTTAGATTCTCAACTCGCCCATTATAGTATGCAACATCACCTTCATACTTTTGTTCTATGGCTAAAAGTTCTTTTTCTCTTTGTTGTTTTATATTTTTTAATCTATGTATAAAATTATAATAAAGTTCATATTTCAAAGGCTTAATAGGGGAGTCATCTTTTAGTTTACCTTTTTGTGGATATGGGGGCAGTTTTTGTTCTAAGCTGTCATTTACAAAATGGTTGATCATAATATCAAGTTTTTCATTTATACGCAAACTCTCATATGGACTTACCAAAGCAAAAAGATATATAGGAAAGAAAAGTAAAAAAACTATTTTTTTCATTTTTTAAATCTACTCCTTACACATCTTACATAACAGTCATAATCCTTACTGTCCTTATATGTAGCCCCTGTTTTAAAACCAATATACCAAGCATTGCTTTTATTGGTCATATCTTGTGTATTTGACCAATAACTTGTAGGCTCTACAAATACAAACTCTTCAAAGATTGCAGGATTTGCTTTTTTTGTATTTACTATACTTTGAAGCTCTTTTATTTTAGGCAGTTTCCAATCAGTATAGCCGTTTAGAGTCAAAGCTCTACAGTACTCTTTGGCAATACTCCAACTTGATTTATACTCTATGACTTCTATATTATCCTGCCACATTACATTTTTTGTGATATCTATAACAACATTATCACTTTTTAAGAAATTTGAAGCACCGTATACAAAAGTACCAAGCATCAAGAATATAACAAATCTCATCAAAACTCTCCCGGTTCTTGTGACATATCTCTAACGCATCTTACATTGTATTTCATATCTTTTAAAGCACCGCCTGTCTCACCGTACTTAAAATCCACATACCAATTGGCACTTATATCATCTATAACCATACTTGAGCTCCAATACTTGTCAGAGACAACATAATATATCCCATCAACCTTTGCAGGATCATACCTAAAATAACTTATCAAACTCAAAAGCTCATCATAAGAGGGAAGTCTCCAGTCTTTCTTTGTAGCTAATTTTAACTTTTTACAATACATTATTGATTCTATGGTATTGAACTTCAAACTTTCTGTTTCTTTATTGTCCTGCCACATAAGATCACCTTTTACAAAGGTTACGCTTTCATATTTTTTTAGCTTTTCATCCCTCAATCTAATAAGTTCTTTATTATAATTTTCAACTCTTACAGGATACTTTAAAGCAACATATTTTTTTATCAGTTTACTGATATCCTGCTTACTCATACCTATCTTTACAGTCTCTCCCCAGCTATATGTTTGGGCACTTAAAGATGAAACTAAAAACAACAATAAAAAAGCTATTTTGTATTTTGCTCTAATTTTTTATCCTTCAGTATTGATAATATCTGTTTTTTTATCTGTTTTATATCTATTGCTTCTTTTTTATTTTCAAGATCAAATATGATTTTATCCAAATGATTATCAATATTTATGTAAACAACAATAAGTTTTAATAATTGTTCTTTACTCTTTACCTTTTTTATTTGTGTTTCCAAAGGTGTCTCAATATTTGATGATCTTTTATTTTTCACTAACCAATATAACATAACCAAAATCAAAGCTGCAATAAAACCTAAAATAAAAAATACAATCTTTTGGTTATCTGTGGTTTCTACAACTTTTATCACACCCTTAATATCTTTTTGATCTTCTTTATTAGAAGTATCATTTTGTATGGTTTGTAACTTTACCTCTTTTTTTGCTTCACCTTTTACTTTTATATGATACTCTTTTGTTTGAACGGTTTTTACACTTTTTGAATCTTTGTCAAAAAAACTCAAACTTATACTTGGTATAGTAAAATCTCTTGAAGATACGATAGAGTAAGTTTTGGTATAAACGCCTCCATAAAGATCACCCAAAAGATCAAATTGTTTTTTTGAAGGATTATCATAAATTACTGCATTAGGTATATCAAGTACTCTATCATCTATATCATCAAGATTTCCTCTACCTTTTATAGTTACCTTATATGATACTGCACCGTTTTGCTCTATAATATCTTTATCTATAGTTGATGATATTTCAAAATCCCCTGTTAAATTTACATTAGAAGGGAGCGGTTTTACATTTAACTGTAATTTATTTGAATAAACAGGTGTACTTTTAGTTGTCATGTTACTAAAAAATCCATAACTTCTAGAATATTTATCATCAGGAGTTATTATGTCTATTTTTAAAGGCTCTATATTCAACTTACCGCTTTTTTGAGGGAAAAGAAGATAATTTAGTTCTTGCTCTACATATTCCCCTTTTTGTTTTTGATTGTCAACTCTTTTTAACTCTTTTACCCAAAAATTTGAGAAATTAGGCTGATGGAACTTCAAATCCACAATTTTCAACTCTTTATGGTATTTAAAATTTATTGTAAACTTTACCTGCTCACCAACATATATATATTTTTTATCTGTTCGTATATCAAGAGAATAATTTTTTGAAACTGTTTTATTGACAGTTTTTGCAACTATTGTTTTTTCTTGTGTCTTTTCCATCTTCCCGTCAATCTCAATTTTAAAAGAGGGTATGGTTATATTCTCTTGTGGTCTTATTGCAAAGCTTTTTGTGATAGATTGACTTCTTTTTCCGTTTATTATACTGGTGTTGCTTGATACTCCTGCATTTTGAACTAGCAAATCTCCTATTTTAGTGATTTCAGGAAACTTCACATCTTTTCCAGAAGCTGTTATAGTAAATACCACCTGATCACCTTTATAAAATTCATTAGGTGCTTTTAGTTTTACATCTGCGAAAAGAAAAAGAGGAGATACAATCAAAAGTATCAATCTACATATTGTATTACCAAGGCTGTTGTTCATCATTATTTCCTTTTTTAGTCTCTACTTTTTGTAAAAAGATCGGTGCTTTTTTATTTTCAAGCATCTTCATCCACTTTTTTTCCTCCATATCAGATATAGGCTGTTGTTTGAAAGTTTTTTGCTCACCGCTTATTTGTCTATTTTCTTGCTTTTCTTTTTTCTTTTCTTTTGAAGATACTCCATCCTCTCTTGCTGTATTATCTCTTGTGCCATCTTGTTTACTATCTTGTTTATTGCCTGATTTTTCATCACTTTTTGAATTTTCTTTTTTGCCGCTTTTTTGTGAATTTTGTTCATCTTTTTGACCTTTCTTATCTTGATCTTTATCTTTTTTATCTTGTGAATTTTGTTGATTTTGATCACTTTGTTGCTTTTTATCTTGTTTCTTTTTTTGTTTCTCCAGCTCTTTTTTTACTATTTCCAGATTCTCTATTGTATCTTTATCATCTTTTATATTCAGTGCTTTTTCATAAAACTCTTTAGCTTTTTGAAGATCATTGCTTTTTGCATAGCTGTTTGCTATATTATGAAGTCTTTTATAGTTCAGCTCATCATCACTGCTTTTTATCTTTGAGTATTTTTTTATAGCTTCCTTGTATTTTTCCTGTTTATACAAAGCATTTGCCTGATTGTAGATACTTTGAGGTGTCTGTTTTATCTTTGCGTACTCTTTTTGTGCTTTATCATATTCTTTATTTTTATAGTAATTGTCTGCTTTCTCTATAGCTTCAAAATCAAAAATAAAAGCATTTAAGTCTATATTGCAAGACACAGATACAAAAAGAATCATTGCAAGATTTTTATTTGTTCTTTTCTTTAAACTTGGCAATGAATTTAAAGAGATAAAGAGTATAAACAAGGCAAGCCCTAAAGGATAATAAAAAAGTTCAGTATAAGTTTTTATCTTTTGTGTTTGGAGTTTCTCTTTTTTTGAAGTGCTGTTTATCTTTTCTACTATGGCACTTATATCACTAGAATCCATAGTAAAGTTTATATATCCACCGTTTGTATTTAAACTAAGTTCTTTTATTGACTCATTTAAAGTTATATTTACTATATTGCCTTTATCATCGGTCAAGTAGCCATTGTGTTCAGGTATCGGTGACCCTTTTTGTGTAGCTATACCAACACTGTATACCGATATACCGTTTTGCTTTGCAAATTCTATCTCATCTTTATACTCTTTTTTATTACCGCCGTCACTTAAGATGATAAGATTTTTAACTTTAAAATCTTTTAGCATATAGTTCACAGCTTCTAGTACAGCAGAGATATTTGATCCATTTGCAAAATCTATATTGGTATCAAGGTGATCAACTATATACTTCAACGATACAAAGTCTTCTGTTACAGGACTTAACACAAAAGAATCTTTTGCAAAAAGAACTATACCTATTGTTGAGTTTTGTGAGAGTTCTATGATACTTTGAAGTTTCTTTTTTGCAAGTTCCAATCTGTTTGGGTAGATATCTGAAGCTCTCATTGATTTTGATACATCAAGAGCTACAACTATAGGGATAAGGTTTTGTTTAAGCTCCTGATCTTTTTCATTTATGACAGGTCTAGCCAGTGAGGTTATAAAAAGTATAAGTGTTAAAAAATAAAGTATATTTCTTGTAGTTTTTCCCATTGCCTTAGTATTTACCGTAAGTTTTCCCAAAATATCTTTTGAAAAGTGCTGATGAATGCTCTCTTTGTTTGTAATAACAAGTATCATCAAAACAACTATAGGGATTAAAAGCAGATAAAATACACTTGGATTTAAAAATTGCATCCTTACAGCTCCTTTTTGTTTTTAAAATATACAAAAAACAGAAGTGTAAAAAAAGCTATAAACAAAGGGTACTGATAAAAATATTCTTTTAGCACTACTTTATTTTGATCTATCTTCGATCTTTCAAGTTTGTCTATCTCTTCATAGATATTTTTTAGCTGATCTTTACTTTTTGCCATAAAGCTTTTACCGCCGTTTGACAATGAGAGTTTATTTAAAACAAAACTATTCATAGATGCTATAGAGATGGCATAGAGTTTTATATTGTATTTTTTTATCATCTTTTCTACCACATCCAAAGGTATAGAACTAGCTGTATCCTCTCCATCTGTTAAAAGTATAATGATCTTGGATTTTGTTTTTCTGTTTTTTAAAATGTTTACAGCTGTGGCAACAGAATCTATCAAGGCAGTTTTTTCACCAACTACAGCAATACCCAAACCTTTTAGTATCTTTTTTTGTGCATTTTTATCATAACTTAAAGGGGATGCCGTCATAACACTTGAGCCAAATACCACTAAGCCTATATTGTCATTTGTCCTTTTTGATACAAAATCATCAACTATATCCTTTACCACATCCCATCTGTTTTGTTCTGGATTATTTTTATTGAAACCTATCTGCCTCATTGACCCGCTAGTATCAAGTGACAGAACCATATCTATACCGTCTTTTTTATTGTTTATTACATTTAGTTCTTTTACAGGTGAAGCTAAAGCAAGAATAGAAAAAACTATAGTACTCCACTTAAAGAAAGAGACCATAGAACTGTTAAAAGTAGAGCTTTTTTCATATATAAAAAGGTGCGGTACATAATATGATGTGACTTTAGCCTTACAAAATTTGGAACAAAGTATAAAAAATATTATTAACAATAACACATAAGGATATTCAAAAGAAACACCTTGAAAATCAAATATACTATCTAACATCCAAAGACTCCATAAATATATCAAACTTCACTTTTATCTCATTTGGAAGCTTAGAAGAGACCTCTTTTTTATATTTAAAATCTTCTAAAAGAATATGAAGATCCCTTATAAGCTCTTTTGATCTTTCATCTTTTGCAAGAAGCCTCCCATACAAAGATATAGTATAAGCAGCTTTTTTAGTATCATCGAGATCAACTTTTTTTAATATCTCAAAATATCTTTTCTCTTTAGAATCTGCCCTACTCTTAAAGTATTTGACCGCAAGATACAAAGCAGCAACAACAAAAATACAAACTAAAACTATAATAAAATAATAAATATATATTGAATAGTCAGGTATAGTTTCAAGCGATCTTATATCGTTTATTTTAAGCATTTTATCTTTCTACTTTAAAATTTTATTTGAAGTATAGTAAATCATAAATTTAAAACCAATTAAAACCACCTATAAACTACAAACTTCTTCGTAGTTTAATTGTGAGTCATATGATTAAACTCAGGCACTATCTTTTTTAGTTGAGCTAGTTGAGCTGCTTTATCATCTTGAAGTTCATGTAGTTTTGTGATATCTGCATTTACTTCTCGAGTTGGCGTATCTATATCATAGTGTGTTGACAAATCAGGCCATTATAGTAGTTGTATGCTATAAAGGCAAAAACAACAAAATAATACGCCAATTCGAATCTAAAGTGCAATTTTTTGAATAGTAGTGAGAAGTAAGGTTAACAGCTATATTTAGTTATCCTTTTTTCACCACAAATCAAGGAATAGCATGAAATATAAACAGTTAACCTT
>JAYEKV010000195.1:0-3124 GCA_034716855.1 Campylobacterota bacterium
CCATCAAATGTGATATCACCATAAGCTATATCAGAGATAATATAAAATCTCTCTTTTTTAGCCATAGCTACAAGTCTTACATAAAACTCAGGACTAACTGTAGCAGTTGATGGGTTGTGTGGGAAGTTTACTACTACATATTTTGGTTTTGGAGAAGCTTCCATAAATACTCTATGAAGGTCCTCAAAGAACTGATCTTCATCTATGTTGTAATCTTCATCAAATACTAGACCAAACTTATGTACATTACCACCTGCTAGTATAAAGGCATAAGAGTGTATTGGATAAGTTGGGTCTGGAACTACTGCTACATCACCTGGGTTTGTGATAGCATAAGCTAAGTGTGCATATCCTTCTTTACTTCCCATAGTTGCTACACATTGTGTTTGAGGGTCAAGGTCTACATCGTATCTTCTTTTATACCATCCTGCAATGGCTTCAAGAAGTTTTGGTATCCCTTTTGATGATGAGTAACCATGAGTTTTTGTTTTTTGTGCTGATTCTACAAGCTTTTCTCTAATGTGCTCAGGAGTGTCTCCGTCAGGATTTCCCATAGAAAAATCTATAACATCATGACCGGCTCTTCTTTGTGCCATCTTAAGATCATTTACTTCTGCAAATACATATTTCGGTAATCTTTTAATTCTATCAAATTCTATTTCGTCAAACATTTTCTTTCCTTATCTAACTATGATACTTAGACCTCTTTTTATATTTATCAGATTATACATATCACTGATCTTAATATATTTGGTCTTTTGTGGTATCTTTGTTTTATATCCTTTATAAATTCTATTTTTTTTGATAACTTTTAAAAGATTTAAATCTTTATCAAAAAAAACAATATACGGGTACCAGTTGTTTAAATTTCTACTTATAACTTGAAGTTTATCTACATCTTCAACTTTCAGTAAATATTCCTGAAGAGGTTTTTGAAATGAAACCTTTTCATTTTTATCTATTTTATAGGCTTGACTGATAATGGAGTCATTAAAGTCCAATTCATAATACCAATGATTAGATGCTTTCTTTTCAACTTTTAAAATTTTACAGTTTTTTTGCTGTAATTCTTTTAACAAAAATACAGGATCAAGCATATATTCTGTTTTAAATGATATCTTCCATAGCATTTGCCCTTCTTTATCTATAGACAATGTTTTAGTAAAAAAATATCTATAGCCAAGAAGTTTTAAAGTATCATTTAACAACTTGTAGGCTTTTTGGTTTTTAGTTACTGATCTAAACTCTATTGTAATATTTGAAGGTTTAGCTAAAGTAAGATCAAGAAGTCCATTATCTTTAAGTGTTGAGAACATCTTTTCATATCGTACTTTACCATTGATAATAAAACTATTCCTATTTTTAAAAAGAAGGCTTAGCAGATTTTTATGTGTCTGATACTCTTTTTGACCTATGATATTTTTTATACGATCGTCAAGTATATCTGCTGTTAAAACAACAGATATAAAAACAGATGTAAATAAAATCTTTAACATTCTATATTAACTCGTATATTAATATTCCTGCAGCAACCGATACATTCAAACTGTCAAAATCATTCTGCATCTTTATTGAAACTTTCAGGTCTAGTTTCTTTTTTAATTTATTTGAAAGACCTTGTCCTTCACTTCCAAGAAACAATGCAGTTTTCTGCTTAGATTCTCTTTCTATCTCTTTTACTTCATAGCCGTCCATATCTGCACCAACCAAACTAAAACCAACTTGTTTTAATTCATTTGCCAGATCATAACTGTTTTCATAAACAGCTACGGGTATATCCAGCATTGCTCCACTGCTTGTTCTTATAACAGGCGATGGGTTGAAGTTTTTTATACCGCTTACAACAACTGCATCTGCACCAAGTGCATAACAACTTCTTGTAATAGCACCTATATTTCCAACATCACTAAGCCCGTCAAGAACAACTATAAAGTCACTTTTTTTAACTTGTGAAATTTCTGCAAATTCGAATTCGTCAATCTCTAAAAGGAAACCTTGATGGTTACCTCCTCTTGCAAGAGATTGTGCTTTTTTATTATCAGGTCTTATAATCTTTGCACCAACATCCATAAACTTTTTAAAAAGCTTTTTATCTAACTCTTTTGTTAGATATATCTCCTTAATTATCTTTGGATGTTTTTCAAGAATATAAAATACTGTTTGTTTTCCGTATACTATCATACGCGTAGTCTATCTAAATAATGCTTAATTCATAAGTTTTTAGCTACAATGCTACTATAAATAACGGGGATGATAATGCTTAGTGATAATAATTTTATAAATATAGCTAAAGAGATAGCAAGTGCTAGTAAATGTGTCTCAAAGCAAGTGGGTGCAGTGATTGTTCGAGACGGAAGGATACTTAGTACAGGATACAACGGTACACCAGCAGGATATACCAACTGTTGTGAACATTGGGATAATGAGTACACAAAAGATCATCATGAGTGGTCAAAAACTTATGAGATACATGCAGAGATGAATGCAATAATCTGGGCAGCAAGAAAAGGTATAAGTATAGAGGACGCTACGATATATGTGACACTTGAACCTTGCAGTGAGTGTAGTAAAAACTTAATAGCAAGTGGTATTAAAAGAATAGTGTATGAGAAAGCTTACGAGCATACAAACTCGCAAATCATCTCTAAATTTATAAAAGACAATAATGTTATAATAGAACAATTATAAAAGTGAAAAAAATAGATAATAAAGAGTTTTATCACAAAGCTATAAAAGAATATGGTATCTCTGCCCAAGGGGTACACTGGAACAGCAAATATACTCAATATAAAAGATTTGAAATCATAACAAAGCTTATCTCTAAAAAAATAAAAGACTCCACTATCATAGATGCAGGCTGTGGTTTTGGAGAATATTATAATTATCTTTCAATAAACAACAGAATCCCTAAAAAGTATATAGGGATAGATTGTGAAAAAAACATGATAGATATAGCAAAAAAAAGATTCCCACAAGAACAATTTGAAGTTAACGATATATTAAAAGACCAAACTTTAAAAGGTGACTATTATATATGTAGTGGCTCTATGAATATTTTAGAGCTAGATGAAATTGAACTATTTATAAAAAACTGTTTTGAGAACTCATCCAAAGGTTTTGTGTT
>JAYEKV010000196.1:0-3111 GCA_034716855.1 Campylobacterota bacterium
TTTCGAGTAAGTTTCCTCGTCAAGTTTTCCATTTTTGAACGGTGTAATAAGTGCCGTCATAGCTCCCGTTAAGTTTTGCATCAATTTATCCCTTGTGAAATGTTTTACATTAATTGTAATAAAATATTCGCGATTATATCCAAAATGTTTATTGAGATAGCTGAAAAGAAAAAATGCAATTTGAAGTATTTTTTATATTTATAAAAACTGCGACGCAAACTGTGACGCGAATTTGGTAAAGTTTATAAAATTGATTGATTTTAAATGGTACAGAAACAAAAAGCATTAAAAGGCAAGATAAACAACAACTTTTAAGACCATCTAAAACAGATGGGAAGATTGGGTTTGTGAAATAATAGAATTGACTTAAACAGCTAAATTTAGTGACAAAAAAGCGACAAGTTGTATGTATTTTACCTATTCTGGTTATTAAATGATTTTTTAAATAATACTTAAGAGTTTATTGGAGAGAATTGTTAAAAATTGCTAAATGGAGATAATTAATTCAGATTTACAAAAACTGTGACGCAAACTGTGACGCAGATTTGGTAAAGTTTATAAAATTTATATATTCTAATGTAAATATTAGAGTTAAGTCTGAATAAAGAGGAAAATAAATGGATGAACTAATAGAATCTAAAACCATTGAAAATAAATTGATAAGATTAAACAACAAACTTGTTTTACTAGATAAAGATGTTGCTGTTTTATATGGTATCGAAACTAAAGCATTAAATCAAAATATAAAAAAGAATATAGAATTGTTTCCTGAAGAATTTAGATTTCAGCTTACAAAAAACGAATATGAATCTTTAAGGTCATCTGAAATGACCTTAAAAAAAGGAAGAGGTCAACATAGTAAATATTTACCGTATGTATTTACAGAAGATGAAAACCGTTTAGAAAGAGTGAACAGTTTCACTCTTTTAGGTTTGAAACCGAAATTGTTGTGTGAGATGCGAACACCAATGAAGGCTGCATAATATGGAAGTTGTGGAAACTCATACAAAATTTGAATTTAATCTTGAATTTGCGAAGGTTGTTAAGAGTGTTAAGAAGGTTAAGTCGTGAAAAAATTCGATGAATGGAATGAAGTTAAAAAAGGTATTAATAAAAAAGTAAATAATGTTGGATTTAAAGAAAGAGAAATATTTTGGTTAAGATTGGGGCAAAATATAGGCTCAGAAGAGTATGGAAAAGGCAATGAGTTTCAAAGACCAGTTCTAATTGTAAGAAAATTAACTCATGATATATTTTTTGGAATACCACTAACTAGTACATTAAAAGACAATGATTACTTTCATCATTTAAATACAATACTAAAAAAGGGATTATTGAAAACAGTGCCATGATACTACAGCTAAAAACATTTGATAAAAATAGGCTGATGTCTAGAATCGGTATGATAAATAAAAATGATTTTGAAAAAATAAAAGTAAAGATTTCAAGTTTATTTATCCCACCTAAAGACTAGGTGGGGCTGCCCGAAGGCGAATTATGAAAGTATTGTATCTAAAATATCGAATAAAATCAAACTTGTGTATTAGTCCACAGCAATTCTAACTGAAAAATAAAACCTACACAACATATCCTTTCATATCAACATTCTGTTCGGTCTGGCGGGATATAAGTATAAACTCTAACATTTTATTAAAACTTTTAAAGTTAAACATTGTTGTTAAGAAGTTTATACCTGTAAAAAACTCCTCTCTTGTACCTATATTTTCTCTTAGCTCTATATATAAATCATCTTCAAGTTCTTGTACAGTATGGAATAAAAAAGCTAGTATATTTAGTGAACATAGTGTTTTAGATAGGTTTTCTTTACCATGACCAAAGTTATGATCTAAGTGATATCCTTTAGTTTTTAGTGTATTGTTATTTTCATTCTCTATTTTCCATCTAGCTCTACCTGCTAAGGCTATATCTATAACATTATTAGAGTTTAGTGCAATATCAGTTACAAAGCTGTTGTGGTATAATTTTTTACCACTAGCATTAGTAACTATAACTTCACACCAGTTAACCTCTTGTGGTGGATGTTGTGTATCTCCATTTGGATTCTTAATAGATAAATTATTTATATAGTTATATTTAAAAGTTTGTTTTTTACCATTAACCATTTTAGATAACTTTACAGTATCACAAGTATCAAGATTTTTAATCATATCAATTTGCTCATATAGATATTTATGAGATGTTGTTTTAGCTACAAATATATATGAATGATTCTTTTCTAATACTTTTTTTATCATAGGTTCTCTTGAATATAAATCATCGCCTAATATAATAAGTTTTTTAGATGTAGGGTTACTAAAGCTATCTAGCCATCTCTTTGAAGCATTAACTTCACAGTCTTGTTTCTCTTCACCATCTTCATTTGATATGAACTCCTGCATTAAGGGTATCACTTTTTTACTATCAGGATGTACTATAGTTGGGGTTATAACACTATGGTAATAATGCACTTCTCCTGTCTCGTTATTAGTTTTACTTTGACAACATTTACAAGATATATTTTTACTTAAATGATAATGTGTACCATCTAAAGCTACAAGCATATAATCATTTTTAAAATGAAATTTATCTAATACCCCAATATCTCTTAACTTTTCAAGAATTATTTCATATACTTTTTTAAAACTATCAGGTGTAATCTTATCTAGCACATTTCTTATGTGATTATCTGATGGTATATCAGATATATCAAACATAGTTTTAGCATTGCTAATACCTTTTGCAGTATCAATATCCCTTTGAAAACTTAACCATGATTTATTTTGAAAATAAAATATACTAAATGCTGATAATATAATATCTTTTAAACTATATATTAAATTTGTTCTTTGTTTTCTACTATCTTCTATATTTGATATATTATGAGTTAAAGTTTCTATTAAAAAATCAAAAATATTTGTCTGTTTCATGGTGCTATAACACTCCTATTTATGGGCTTTTGTAGTATATATTATAGCTAAACTTAGGTGTTAAAAAGCTTGAAAAAGCCCTTGTTTAAAGGCTTTTTCCTAATTCATTTTTAGATTTTACTTGGTGTTTTTTTAGATGAATTCTAGAGTTTTTTTGCGAATGTATTTTCAGTTAGAATTGCTG
>JAYEKV010000197.1:0-12892 GCA_034716855.1 Campylobacterota bacterium
TTTAACTGTAAAGCTTTTTTCTATTAGATAATCTAATAGTTTTTTACCATAAACTACATCTTCATCAATATATAAAATTTTCATCAATTTTAGCCCCAAAATTATTTATTATATAATAGCATTATTTTATGAATAATAAATGAATATAGATGGTTTTTATCCATTTTAAGAGCTTAAGTAAAATAAATAGTTCATTTATTATTCATTTAAATTTGATACAATAATTATATGAATTTAGTAGATAATAATTATGAAGAGATTTTTCAGATATTAAGAGATGATGATCTTGAGGACTTCATCGAATTTAGCCATACTGTTAAAGTACTGTATATAGATAAAGACTCAGAAATGATGAACGATATATGTGATGTATTTAAAATCTTTTTCCATCAGTTGGATATAGCATACAACGGTGAAGAGGGGCTTGAACTATTTAAGCAAAATAGATATGATCTTATAATTACAGCTATTGATATACCAAAAATGAATGGTATTGATTTGATCACTGCTATAAGAAAAATCAGTAGACATATTACTATTCTTACACTGACAACTGAACAAAGAGAATTAAAAGATTTAATAGATCTTATTAGATTAGGAATCGACGGGCATATATTGATACCTATTGAGGTTCAACAGTTTGTAGGTATTTTACAAAAAGTGCTTGATACTTTGAAGAATAAACAAGGACTTTATGAATACAGAATCAATCTAGAGCTAATGGTCAAAGAAAAAACAAAAGAGCTTCAAAAATATCTTGATATTATAAATAAGCATATACTTATATCAACTACTGATTTAAACGGTGTCATAATATATGCTAATGAAGCATTTAGTACTACTTCAGGTTATACAAAAGAAGAACTAATCGGTAAGTCTCAAAATATTATAAGGCATCCAGATATGCCAAAATCTATTTTTAAAGATATGTGGAGTAGTCTGCAAAATGGTCAAACATGGCGTGGTAAAATAAAAAACATAAAAAAAGATGGAAACTACTACTGGGTTGATGCGGTTATTTCACCAAATTTTGATAAAAACGGTAATATTGATTCTTACAATGCTGTTAGGATCAATATAACTGATAAGATGAAGCTAGAAGAATTAACACAGTTACAAGAACAGGTGATAATGGAACAAGTCGCTATTGCAAATAATGAAAGAGATAAAGCTCAAAAGTATGCAAAAGCCAAATCAGACTTTTTGGCAAATATGTCCCATGAGATAAGAACACCGCTTAATGCGATACTTGGTTTTGTAGAACTTTTAAAAGAGGATGAAACAGATAAAGTAAAACAGAACTATCTAACAATAGTTGATAGAAGTTCAAAATCTCTTCTTTCTATTATTAATGATATATTAGACTTTTCCAAGATTGAAAATGAGAAAATAGATATAGATAGTATTGATTTTGAGTCTATTGTGGAGTTTGAAACAATAGCAGAACTTTTTAAAGCAAAAGCCAAAGAAAAAGATATTGATTTAATTATAAATATTGATGAAAATATACCAAAGTATTTAAATAGTGATATTCAAAAGTTAAGACAAATTATATCAAATCTTTTATCAAATGCAATCAAATTTACAAAAAATAGTAAAAAAGTAGAACTATATATTTATTATGAGAATGGAAGATTATTTGTTAGTGTAAAAGATGAGGGTATAGGTATAAAAAATGATAGACAAAAAGTAATATTTGATGCATTTTCCCAAGCTGATATCTCAACAACAAGAAAGTTTGGCGGAACAGGACTTGGACTCTCAATTAGCAATGCATATGTTCAAAAACTTGGAGGAACTTTAGAGCTTGAAAGTAAAGAAAATATAGGAAGTAGATTTCATTTCTCAATACCTTGTAAAATAGGTGAAAAAGTTGAAACAACTAATAAGGTAAAAGAAAGTATAGATATAAAAGGAAAATTATTAGTTGTAGAAGACAATAAAGCAAATCAAATGTTTATGAAAGTGATTCTTAAAAAGATGAACCTAAAACTTGATATTGCAAATGATGGAGTTGAAGCTGTGCAGATGTATAAAAACAACTCATATGATATAATTCTTATGGATGAGAATATGCCGAATATGAATGGTATAGAAGCAACAAAACAAATTTTAGAATATGAAAAAGAGAATAATTTCACACATATCCCAATTGTAGCTTTAACTGCAAATGCTCTAAAAGGTGATAGGAAAAGGTTCCTTGATGCCGGGATGGATGAGTATCTTACAAAACCACTTGATAAGAATAAGTTGAGGGAAGTATTGATTAAATTAATTCATTAGTAAAAAATTCTTCCAAAAATTACATTATAATTTATTGTTTACTTAAATGATCATATTAAAATCAAAAATAATCTTTTAACTTAATAATTTTTATAGTATACTTTATCTTATCAAAAAAACGAAGGATTAAATATGCCAAAAATCAATAAATATGTAGATATCGATCAAGTTGAAAGAGAAGCTAAAAAAGATTATATAGATAGACACTCTCCATTTATCCACTGTGCTGACAGTGCAACAAAAGGTGAAATGTTTCAAGTAACAGTTAAAATGGGTAACGAGTACACACATCCAGATGATTTTGATCATTATATTGCAAATATCGCACTTTATAACGGTGAAACATTATTAGCAAGAGCTGATTTTGTACCTGGTACTTTAGGAAATGAAAAATCACACTGTGAAGTAACATTTAATGTAAGAGCAATGGGTAAACTTAACCTTGTAGCACATGCATACTGTACTAAGCACGGTATCTGGGAATCTACTCCTGTAGAAGTTTCAGTTAACTAGTACATAATATAAAGAACTAGATATGGCTTTTTTAGGTTTGGACTTTATAGTCTCATCTATTTTATTGCTTTGTCTGGTTTTTATTGTTGTTTTCATTTTCAGAGAACGACTTAAGAAACTTGTCTATGGTAGATCATCATTTGATCTGTTTCTTTCAAAATTAAAAACTTACTTAGAACTAAACTATCCAAAAACATCTTTTAACTTTGATATCATAGAAAAATCAAAAATAGAAGATAATCCTACCACAAGAAAATATCTAATAGTTGATAATATCATTTCTCAATACACCTCTTTAACATTAGACTCATCAAAATTTCCAAGTGGAACACCTGCAAATTTACACTGGAAAGGTTATGCTTTTTTAAGTGAACCTGACAAAAATAAACTTCCTAAAGATTGGGTACAGAGAAAACAAGCACTATTGACAAGAGATAAAAACTGTTGTTTTAGGTGTGGAAAATCTATAACTATTAGTAATATGGATATACATATGATAAGAGATATAAATAAAGGTGGAAAGTACTTTCTTGAAAACCTGCTTCCTGTATGTAAAGATTGTTTTAAACTCTTAAACAATCAAAAGCTTAATCATATAACAATAAAAGATGACCTTTACGATATAGTCAAAACAACTTAAGATTGTAATTGTTTTATAATAAATATTGGGTAGAATATCGAATATTTATTAAAAAGGGATATTTTGAAAAGAGTTGTTATAATCGGTGGTGGATATGCGGGTATTTATGCTTTAAGGGAACTTGTAAAAAACGGTGATATTCATATCACACTTATAGATAAACATACATATCACAATCTTCAGCCTGAGGTTTATGATTTTATCGCAAATAAAGCGAATATTGCTGATGTTACTATCGATCTTTCTTCCTTATGTGCAGGCTTTGATCATCCTTATTTGGAATATAAAAATCTAAGAGTAACCGGTATTGATTTTAAAGAGCAAAAGATATTTAGCGAAGAGAAAGAGATAGTTGATTACGATTATGTGATTTTAGCTATTGGGACTAGAACATATTTTCCTAAGTCTATAGAGGGCTTGAACAACACTGATGATATAAAAAAACTTCACAGAGCAATATATTTTAAACAAAGTTTTGAAAAACAGTTATTTTCAAAGATAGAAGATGAAGCTAAAAAATGTAACAAAACACATATAACAGTTGTAGGAGCAGGACTATCTGGAGTAGAGATAGCAGCTGAGATGGCATACTATGCAAAAAAGTTTTTCCAAAGAGGAAATTTTTCTTGTGATAAACTTGAAATATCTTTGATAAGTGCCTCAAGTACCATACTTCCGGGATTTGATAATAAAATGATAAAAATGTCACATAATAGACTAAAAGAGCTGGATATAAATATTATCACAAATACTATGATGAAAAGTGCAGACAAAGAGTATCTTTATCTTAGTAACGGAACAAAAATAAGCTATTCGTTTATAGTATTTACAGGTGGTATCGAAGGTGCAAATCTTTGTAGTAAACTTGATCTGGAAAAGAATAATAAAAATCAAATTGTGGTAGATAATAATTTAAAGAGTATAAACTATAATAATGTTTTTGTAGCCGGTGATATAGCACAAATAAAAGACAGTAAAGGTGAAAATATGCCTGCCAATGTTACAGTAGCAAGAGCAAGCGGTACTGATGCTGGTATTAATGTGTTAAGATCTATAAAAAAACAAGCACTTAAAAAATGTGATCCAAAATTAGAAGGTACTTTGATAGCACTAGGAGGAAAGTATGCGGTTTGTGATCTTTACGGTGTAGTAAAAGTAAAAGGTTTTATAGGGTATTTGATAAAGCAGTATGTTTTCTTTAGATATAAATTACCTCTTTTAAAATATATAAAAAAAGGATACAGCAAACTTAAAAGTCAGGTCTAACCACTTTTTTATCAATACTTTGCTATTATAATTGAATAATAATTGTACTATATGAAGGAATATTGATGACTATATTAGACGGTAAAAAATTATCGAATAAGATCAGAAGTGAAGTAAAAGTAGATGTAGAAAAGTTACAAAAAGATGGTGTTACCCCTGGACTTGCTGTTGTACTAGTTGGTGCAGATCCTGCAAGTGCTGCATATGTAAATATGAAAAGTAAAGCTTGTAAAGAAGCGGGTATCTATTCAATTGTACATGAGATGCCTGAAACAATATCACAAGAAAATATTTTAGAGATTATCACAATGATGAACAAAAATCCAAATATTGACGGTATACTTGTACAACTTCCGTTGCCTGTTCATGTTGATACTACAGCAATACTAGAAGCTATAGAGCCTTCAAAAGATGTGGATGGTTTTCATCCATATAATGTAGGTAGAGTGGTAGCTGGACTTGACGGTTTTATACCGGCTACCCCTTATGGAGTTATGGAGCTTTTAAAAGAGTATGATATAGATCCTCAAGGAAAAGATGTATGTGTAGTAGGTGCTTCAAATATAGTAGGTAAACCTATGGCTACGCTTTTATTAAATGCAAATGCAACGGTTGATATTTGTCATATATATACAAAAGATCTAAAAGCACATACAAAAAAAGCAGATATTATCTGTGTGGGTGTGGGTGTAGTAAACCTTATAAAAGATGATATGGTAAAAGATGATGCAATTATCATAGATATCGGTATAAACAGACTAGAAAGCGGTAAGCTTGTTGGTGATGTGGATTATGAAAATGTATCATCAAAATGTTCATATATCACTCCAGTTCCTGGAGGAGTTGGACCTATGACAATTGCAATGCTTCTTAAAAATACTGTAAAATCTGCAAACAATAGAAAAGTAGAGAATGATTAATGGATAGAATAAAAAAACTTTATCATTGGAGTGGTACTTGGACTGGAACTATCGTAATAGTTCTTGGTATTATTTTCTTTTTGGCTCAGGCTTTTGTAATACCAAGCGGTAGTATGAAAAACTCACTTTTAATAGGTGATATGCTTTTTGTTAAAAAATTCAGTTACGGTATACCTACTCCTAGAATACCTTGGCTTGAAGTACAGGTGTTTCCTGATTTTAATGACAATGGACATTTAATAGAAGGTGACAGACCTCAAAGAGGTGATATAGTTATCTTCAGATATCCTCACAATGAAAAAATACACTATGTAAAAAGATGTGTAGCAACAAGCGGTGATATAGTTGCATATAGAGATAAAAAATTACTACTTCATCCAAAAGAGGGTAATGAATATGTTATAAATCAATACAAAGGGTACAATATATTATCTCTTGGAGATAGATTGTTTGTGGAAGATCCGTATAGAAAAGATCATCCGGGAATTCATAATGATCCTGATGTAACTGATGGTGGAATAAATCAAGCAAAACTATTTAATATGGCTCCTGTAAAGATACCTGAAGATGAGTACTTTATGATGGGTGACAATAGAGATCACAGTAATGACAGTAGATTTTGGGGAACAGTACCTTATAAATATATAGTAGGAACTCCTTGGTTCATCTACTTTAGCTGGGATGAAAATAAAAAGATTAGATGGGACAGAGTGTTTCAAACACCTGCACAGTTAGAAGATACAAGATATACAAAAGAAGAATTTAAACACGAAAAAGGGATATATTAAGATGAAATATTTTATAGCGAGTGATCATGCAGGAGTTGATTTTAAAGCATTTGTAAAAGAGCTTTTTGAAAAGAAAGGTCATGAAGTTATTGATCTGGGTCCCGTGACAAAAGATAGAGTTGACTATCCTGATTTTGCTGCAAAAGTTTGTGAAAGTGTACTTAGTAATGATGGAAGCAAGGGTATTCTTATCTGTGGAAGTGGTATAGGTATGTCTATGGCTGCAAATAAATTTGACGGTATCAGAGCTGCACTTTGTCACAATGAATACAGTGCAACAATGGCAAGACAACATAACGATGCAAATATCCTTTGTCTAGGTGAAAGAGTAAGTGGTCTTGGTATGGTTGAAGCCATTGTAGATGCTTGGAATTCTAATGAGTTCGAGGGTGGAAGACACGAAGGCAGAGTTGAAAAGATAAACAAGCTGGGAAGCTGTAGAATTTAAAAGGATAATTGATGACTAGAGCTACACCACCAAGTGACTGGGTTGTATACGCTGTTGTTTTAGGTACGGTTGCAGCTATGTTATTAGGTAAGTACCTGATGTTCTTTGACAATTCAGAGACACCTGCTGAAAAACTTGATGATGAAGCGGAACATATTGTGGAAGATGCCATTGATGAGTTTATAGAGGAAACAGTAGAAAATGATAAACCCAAAAATAGTTGATTATATTTTCAGCTCAGCATCAATTCAAAGGTGGAATGACTACCCAAGGATGGTTGATCTAGTAGAGCTTGATAAGCAAGCTCATAAATTTATCATAGCTTATTTTATAGCCAAGCTTGAGGATGATATAAACTTTACCCACTTAATAGAAGCAGGTATGTTTGAGTTTTTAAGACGGGTAGTTGTAACTGATATACGACCAGATGTATTTAGAAAAGCTCTTCAAAAGAAAAAAAATGAGATAAACAATTGGGTTATCGAGAAACTTGAAAGCTCACTTGAACCAATAGATAATGGAATATTCTTGCAAAAGTTCAAAGAGTATCTTCAAGATGAAACTATGTACAAAAAAGAGAGATTTGTCTTAAAAGCAGCATCATATATCTCTACAAGATGGGAGTTTGGGATAGTTTATCAAACTAGCCAGTTCTTAAATGATATAGATGAGGTTAAAAAAGAGGTTGATGAAGAGATCGAGGACTATTATGAACTTATCGGTGTAAGAAAAATAGCTTTAAATAAAAAACTTGCAAAGTTAATAGACCTAAGCGGTCGTCTTAGATTTCAAAAAAGATGGGCACAAACACCTCGTATCCCTGAAACATCTGTGCTTGGACATATGCTTACTGTTGCATTTTTTGGTTATTTTTACTCTTTAGAGGTAAATGCCTGTGATAAAAGGATACAAAACAATTTTTTTACTGCCCTTTTTCATGATCTACCAGAAGCACTTACAAGAGATATAATAAGTCCTGTAAAATACAGTGTAGATGAACTTGCTGATATAATAGCCGAATATGAAGTGAATCAGATTGAAGATAAGATCATGCCTTATGTACCTTCAAGTTTGACAAAAGAGTTTAGTTATATACTTGGACTTGATGATAATAATTATAAAGATGAATTTGAAAATAAGATTCAAGAAAACGGACAGATCAAAACTGTAGAGGATATGAGTAAGTACAATCTTGACAAATATGACTCAATAGACGGTAAAGCATTAAAACAGTGTGATAAACTTTCTGCTTTTATTGAAGCTAGTTTATCCATATCTCACGGTATCAAATCAAAAGAACTTCTAAACGGTAAAAAACAGATAAGAGATGCTTTACAAACAGTGCAAGGTGTGGATTTTTCAGCTATAGCACAGCGTATTGATGAAGAGTTCTGTACTACAGGAACTACACAAGTAAGGATGGATTTTTAATGGAAGTAATAGTTTTTTTATTGACGGCATTAACAGCCGGGGCATTGTTTTATAAAAGAAAAGACGGTTCAAGCATAAGATCAACTGTTTTGAAAAAAGAAGATATCATAAAAAACTATGAAGATGAGTTAAAAGAGATGATGTCACCTTATGAAGATGATAAAAAGATGCAGATCAAGATCAAAAAAGAGTATCTTCAAAAGTGTAACAGTGAACTATCAAGAAATGTATTTTTTGATGAAGATGAAGCAAAAGAAGTTATAGAAAAACTTTCACAACTTTAATATGAATAAACAAATAATTTTTGTAACCGCAACAAATACTGATGTGGGTAAGACTTATGCCTGTGAAAAGTTATTGGAAAGATATGCATCTGAGGGTAAAGATGTAGGCTATTTCAAACCAATAGAAACAGGAGTCGTATCAGAACCTTTAGACGGTACAAAACTTTTAAATAAAGCAAAAGATTTAAATAAAAAGTTTGATGTGACAATAGATGATGTTGTACCTTATCAGTTTAAACTTCCCGCGGCTCCATTTATAGCTAAAGATAAAGCAACTATCTCAATTCAAAAGATCAAAGAAAAAGCACAATACCTCCTTAAGTTCTGTGACACTCTTATAATAGAAGGGGCAGGGGGTCTTATGGTACCTATAGAAAAAAACTATTTTATGATAGACCTTATAAAAGAGTTTGAGTGTAAGACTGTTTTGATAACACCTTCAAAACTTGGATGTATCAATGATACTTTAT
This sequence comes from Campylobacterota bacterium, assembly GCA_034716855.1. Taxonomy (GTDB): domain Bacteria; phylum Campylobacterota; class Campylobacteria; order Campylobacterales; family Arcobacteraceae; genus JAIOSF01. The sequence goes on from JAYEKV010000197.1 coordinate 9,044, forward strand.
TGTCTATAGCTATGCTACAGAGTAAAAATATTGATTTTGAGTGGTATGTAAATCTTTATAAAGAGAAGAAAGATTTTGAAACTATCACTTTGCCTTTTTATAAAGAGTATTTCGATACAATTAAATTTATTTAACTAAAAACAAGGAATAAACTTGAAACTTTTAATTTCTGCATTAGTGCTGTTAACATCAGCATTCTCACAAACCACATTATGTTATAAAAAAAATATACAAAACACAATAGTACAAAAGAATATGCCGTTAGACGGTAAAGATTGTCAAAGTAGATTTAGTGTAAATGATATGATAAAAATGGGATGGAAACTTACTGACTCAAAAATTGTAAACAAAAACGGCTCTTTCGATCATCTTTATATTTTTAATGTAAGTAATGAAGATGCTATAAATATACCTAGCACAATCAACCTTGCTTATCAAAAAGCGTTATTAAGTGATGTTACGACAAATAGTGCAAAGATAGCTATAGGTGATCTTAAGAAAGGTCAAAGCGGTATAGTTGTTCATAAAACTATGGATAACAAAAGTATAATCGTTTCTACGGGAGAAGTTGTATCATCAAGTACTAATGGTTCAGTATTAAAACTTACTAAGAAAGATATGATTTCTCAAGATGCAATACCAACTACAAAAATAATGCCTCAAAATGGTGATCTATTTGTTCTAAATCATCTTTACGGTACAAGTTTACTTATTGCTCCAAATATGAAAGCTAAAAAAGTTGTAAGTAAAAGTTTCTTCAAACAAAACTTCTTAAGTGAAGATTTTTTTGCTACATTTTTAAAATTAAAAGAGACACCGTCACCATCTAAAGAGATCATTCAAGAGTTTTGTAACACTCATCAAATAGGTACAATATTTGTAGTAATAAGTGATACTTTATATATAGTGGATGCAAATAGCTTTAAGGTTATAGATTCTCAAGAGCTTACCGTAGATGACAGCACTACAAATCTTCCTTTTTATACAAGGATAGAGAATATAGAAAGTGGCTTCTTTGACTTTGATCTAGACTTCAATTATTTTAGTTTTGGGGAAAATAGCAAATTAACAAACTACAATAAATACTATTCAAATCTTTTAGGTTTATAATATGATAGATACAAAACATTTAGAACAGTTTCGACAAATAGTAGGTGAAGATAATGTTAAAAGTGATAAAGCTCATCTTATAGCTTATTGTTATGATGCAACTAAAGAAAGATTTGAGCCTGATGCGGTTGTTTTCCCTCGTGATAAACAAGATGTAAGCAAAGTACTTAAATATTGTAATGATAACAGTATAGTTATCGTACCAAGAGGTGCAGGAAGCGGATTTACAGGTGGGTCATTACCAAGTAACGGTGGTATTGTATTGAGTCTTGAAAGACATATGAATGATCTAATTGAGATAGATATGAAAAATATGGTAGCTGTTGTTCAACCTGGACTTGTGAATATGAAACTTCAAAAAGCTGCAGAAGAGGTGGGGCTGTTCTATCCACCGGATCCTGCAAGTGAAGAGTACAGTACTCTTGGTGGAAATGTAAGTGAAAATGCAGGTGGTATGAGAGCTGCAAAGTATGGTATAACAAAAGATTATGTTGTAGCACTTGAAGCAGTACTTCCAAACGGTGAGATCATCAAAGCAGGTAAAAAAACTATCAAAGATGTTGCAGGTTACAATATAGCCGGTATCTTAACTGCTAGTGAAGGAACTCTTGCAGTTATCACAGAGATAACTTTAAAACTAATCCCAAAACCAAAACATAAAAAAACATATATGGGTATCTTCCCTGATGTAAACTCAGCTATGAATGCAGTGTTTAAGTCACTTTCAAGCGGTGCAAATCCTGTAGCTATGGAGTTTTTAGATTCTTTATGTATCAAAGCTTTAAAAGAGAAATTAAATGTTGATCTTCCCTCTAATGCCGGTGGTATACTAGTAGGTGATGTGGATGGAAGCTTAATGGATGAGGTTGATTATCAGCTTAATGTACTTGATAAGTCTTTTAAAGAAAACGGTGCAGTTGATTTTATAGTGGCAGGTGATGATGAAGAAGCCAATAAACTTTGGTACGCAAGAAGAAATGCTTCTCCTGCTGTTACTATTTACGGAACACTAAAACTAAATGAAGATATCTCAGTACCAAGAGCAAACTTACCTGAAGCCCTAGATGCGATCTATGCCATAGGTAAAAAGTATGGATTCCAAGTGCCGTGTTTTGGTCACTCTGGAGATGGAAATATTCATGTTAATGTAATGGTAAAAGATAAAACAAATGAAGAGGAAGTTCATAAAGGGCATGAGTGTATCAAAGAGATATTCCAAATGGTAGTTGATATGGGAGGAACGCTAAGTGGTGAACATGGCATAGGTCTTTCAAAAGCTCCATTTATGAATATTGCATTTACTGATGCAGAACTTGAACTATTTAAAAATATAAAAAAAGCGTTCGATCCAAACAATATCTTAAATCCTTTTAAGATGGGACTGTAGATACCTTTTGTCACAAAGTAGGTAAAATGTGAAAGAGAAATTTATAAAAGTTTATGATTTTTTTGCAGATGATACACTTTATTACGCTGCTAGTTTGAGCTTTTTTACAATTTTTTCTATTCTACCTTTACTTGCTTTAATAATAGTACTTGTCTCTTATGTAGCAGAGTCTTCAAACTATTTGGATCTTATGTTGGATTATATACTGAACTTCATCAATCCCACACATTCAGATACCTTATCAAGTTTTTTGAATGACTTCTTGGCTAATACCCACAAACTTGGTGCAATAGGTATCTTTTATCTATTGTTTGTTTTTACTATGTTTTTTAAAGATTATGAGTATATTATCAATAAAATATACGATGTAGAACCAAGAGCTGTATATAAACTTTTTTTTAGATATTTAGGGATACTTGTATTGGTACCGTTACTTTTTTCTATCTTTACATTTGTAGCAGCTCTTACAGATATCACACTAATTGGTACATCTATAATGTATATTTTTATTTGGCTGTTATTTATAGGACTATTTATATTATCTGTAAATAAGAAGATTCATTTTAAAGCAGCTGCAATTTCATCACTAATAACACTTGTTTTATTGAATATTACTAAAAATTTGTTTGTTCACTATGTTGCTTTAAACACAACATATGCTACAATCTACGGTTCATTTAGTATTGTACTTTTTTTCTTTTTGTGGATATATATATCTTGGAGTATTTATCTATACGGTATAAAGTTTTGTTCGATCCTAAATAAACAATGTATATCTAATGATTTTAATTATAAGGAATAAATTTGAATAAAATATTATCATCTATTTTTATTTTAATGCTAGGCTCTATATCTCTTTACGGTGCAGATGCTGCACCTCTTGTAAACCTATCTGTTGCAGCAGTTGATGAACCTGCACAGTTTGTAAAAACTATAAATATAGCTATTATCCTTATGTTGTTCGTGCTTGCACCTACACTTTTACTTATGGTTACAAGTTTTACAAGGCTTATAATAGTATTTGGTCTTTTAAGACAGGCTATGGGTCTTCAGCAGTCACCTCCAAATCAGATCATCATCTCTCTTAGTTTGATCTTGACTTTTTTTATTATGGAGCCATATGCAAAAAAAGCTTGGGATAACGGTATACAGCCTTATATGAATGAAACAATAAACTATGAAGTAGCATTTGATGAGAGTGTAGGACCTTTTAAAGAGTTTATGATAAAAAATACAAGGGAAAAAGATCTTGCTTTGATGTACAGAATCAAAAAGCAGGAAAACCCAAAAAATGTAGAGGATATCTCACTTACGCTTCTTATGCCTGCATTTATAATAAGTGAGCTAAGAAC
>JAYEKV010000198.1:0-3077 GCA_034716855.1 Campylobacterota bacterium
AACTATGCTTCAAACATACTTCTAAACATTGCATCAGCCCAATCATATTGTGCTTTAGCGTTTATTAGACCCTCTTGTCCTCTCCACTCTTCACTAGTTTTTGGAGTAGCAAATCCAAATCTTTTTGTTTTTTTATTGTAAGCATATTGTGAGTTTACAAATATTGCCCTTTCTGGATCTGTTGATACGGCAGAAAAGCACAGTGTTGTAGGGGTCTGCCAAGGGGTATTTGACTTACCCGTAATCTTATCGGCAATCAGCTGAGCCACATAGATACCTTCTGTATATGCTGTATTACCTGACTTAGAAAATCCCATAGGTCTTGCATCTCCGCAGATATAAATATCACTGTGACCTATTACCTCATATGTTATTCCATCTATATTACCTTCAAGTCTGTTAAATACAGTATCCTTAGCGATACCAACCTTTTCTAGTATCTTAGAGCCTCTTACGGGTGGATAGAAAGAAGCATCATCAAAGATAAATTCGCTCCACTCCGTTTCTACTATTTTTTCATCCAGATCTAAAAACTCTATCTTTGAATTTGGGTGGTACTCAATATAATCAGCATAAAGCTCCTCAAATGCACTGTGAAAACCTTCCTCTTTTATAACAATATCATTGTTCTCATCAAGTAAAAGTATCTTGGCATCTATACTCTTTGACTTAAAGTAATCAGCAACCAAACAGGCTCTTTCATATGGGGCAGGTAAACACCTAAAATTTCCTTTAGGAACTGTCATAAGAAAATTTCCACCCTTAAAGTTGTGAATCTTATTTTTTAAAGTTAAGTGTTCATTTCCTGGTTTAAACCCAGCAGGATACTCTTGTCTAAGTCTTTGTTCTATATTTATATCATTTGTTAAATAGGCGTAATCGTAATCGATCCCTGTAGCAAAAACAATATGATCATACTCTATATCCCCGTTTGAAGTATGCAACATTTTTTTCTTTTTATCTAAGTCCAAAGCAGTAGCTTGAAAAAATGTATAGTTATTTTCTCTTGCTGCTTGAAGATAATCATGTGTAAGATACTCCAACGATACTCTGTCAACAAGCCACAGATTACTCATAGGACATGAGACAAATTGATCTTTTTGTTCCACTAAAATAACTTCCGTATCAGGTGAAAAGTTTTTTATATTTTTTGCGACTGACAGCCCTGACCAGCCGCCACCTACTACAACAACTCTAGTGTTTTTTTTAATGCCAAGTGCCATTTTATTAGCTACTTTAGTTTTAGGTGTATCTTTTTGAATATTTGCATTATTTGTACATCCACTCATAGCTGTTGTTGCAGCTAAAGCTCCTGAAAGTTTCAATGCATCTCTTCTTGATATAGCCATTATAAGATCCTTAAAATAGTTTAATTATATAATATTAGCTTATCATTATGTTGCTTACTATGTACTTATATTTATAGAGTTTCATATACAATCATAATCTTACAAAAATATACACTATATATGTTAGTTAATCTTGTCTAGGTAGATATTAAAACATTATAAGCAATGCTGGGATATAATCTATATTACAAATCAATTATTGGAGAAAAATATGAAAAAAACAATAAAATCAATTGCATTAAGTACTGCACTACTTGCAACTGGATTAGTATTTACAGGTTGTAATGCTGCAAATACTCCTACACCTACTGCAAAACATGCTGATAAAAAAGCAGAGTTTAAAAACATAAGTTTTGAAGAAGCTTTAAAACTACAAGAAAATAATGATGCACTATTCTTAGATGCAAGAGGTATAAAGCTATATAAAAAAGGTACAGTAATGGGTGCTATGTACATGAATGCAAAGCAATTTGACAAACTAAAAAAATACTTACCTGCTGACAAAGCTACACCTTTAGTATCTTTTTGTAATGGTCCAAAGTGTCATTTATCAGGAAAATTAGCTAAAAAACTTAAAGCTGAAGGATACACAAATATTGTTATCTACCCTGGTGGTGGACCTGAGTATGCAGAAAAGAAAAAAGCTATGGGTCTAAAAAAAGAGTGTAAAGCTAAAGCAGCCGGTGCATATAAACCTGAACTTCCTGCAATAACTGTTAACGGTGTAAGTATTCACTTACTACCTGAAGATGGTGAAGCAAATGAAGATGGTATCATCGATCAGTTCTGGTTTGCAGATAAAATTAAAAATGGCACAGTACCAAAAGGTGTTACTATAGTTGATGTTAGAAAACCAGAAAGATATAATGCTTCACATATTAAAGGTGCTATAAATGTACCTTTTGATGATGAAAAGATAGATGCTTCAAAATTACCAAAAGATGGTATAGTTGTATTTTACTGTAATACAGGTATGAAATCTATGGATGCAAGAGGTGTTTTAAGTGATGAGATGGCTGAAAGAGTATTTGTATTTGATGCTACATATAAATGTGATGATTCAAATAAAAACTGTACTATAGTTCCTAACGAACCACTTTAATATATACAGTTTAAAGAAATAAAAGTTAAGGTATAATGCCTTAACTTTTTTTATTCAAAATATATCGGGAGTTTGTAGAAGATGATAAATAATGTAGAGTTTGATAAATTACCACCAGTTGATGACCTATCTGGATTACTTGATGATGTCTTTGGAGTAAATCTAGATGTAAAAGGTGGCTGGGGATATGACAACAATACTGCCCTTGAAGTGGGTAAACTAGATGTACCACAAGATCAATTTATACATATGTTTGCATCTATGAGGGCAAATGTAGAGATGAACCTTACACTTGAAGAGGAAGATAGATTTGGTGCTATAAATGTAACTTTTAAAGAAGTTAAACAGTTTGATATAGAGGGTAAATCATACGATGTATTTACTTTTGACATAACAGCTATACCTGAGAAAGTTTATGCTAACTTTATCCAAGAGTACAAAGACAACTACGGCAAAAACAAAGATTTTGATATGGATGACCACTTTAAAAGAAGAGAGCAAAGCACTGTTCACATTGAGTCTGATTATTGGTTTTATGGACTGGAACAAAAATGAAAAAACAAAAAGCAGGTAAGATACTAAAGCTTTGTATCTCAAAAAAAGATCAAGAAAACAGAGTACAAAAA
>JAYEKV010000199.1:0-3076 GCA_034716855.1 Campylobacterota bacterium
ATTTAGCAAGATTTTTAATAAAATTGTTATTGAAAATCAGATAAAATTTTTAAAAATCAGTTGGAAATGATTTAAGCTACTTTAGAAGTGGTTTTTAGATGTTCCCTTAAGTTTTCACTAATACTAAAATAAACCATCCATGATTTTTAAAGCTCCTTTAAAGTCAAATTCATCTATATATTTTTTTATTTTTTGAAATATATCTTTATATTGTTCATCTAGGCTATAGCTCTCTATCTCTTCCACTATTGGTGTTATTTTCATAATTCTTTTTGATTGTAAAGCTATTTTTAAATTATTAAACAATTCATCTCTTTTTTTAACCTCTATAGGGGTTTTAGTAGAAAGCGTTAAATTACTAGTGATAAGTTTCTCTTTTAACTGTGTAGTTACATTAGATATCTCTTGTTGTACTGGTTCTACTAAAGTTTTATCTTCTGTACTTTCCAGCTTTTTTACCAAGCTGTGAAGTTTAACTGCCCCAATGTTTGCAGATAGTCCTTTTAGTGTATGGATAACTCTAGGGAACTCTTCATCATCTAAAGTATCTAACTTTATAGATTCATAATCTTTTACAAAGTCATTTAGTATGTTTAAATATAGTTTTTCATTGCCACCCATATGTGACAACCCTACTTTTGTATCTATAGTATCAAAATCCGCTATATCAATCTTTTTACTATTCACTATTAACTCTTCACTATTAACTTTTTTATGAATATACTTAAGTAATGTAGAGTATAGTTTATCTACATCTATTGGTTTATTTAGGTGTTCATCCATACCGCTATTTTTAGTTTTTTCCATATCATCCTTCATAGCATTCGCTGTTAGGGCTATTATTGGTATTTCACTGTTGTATTTTCTTATATGTTTAGATGATTCATATCCATTCATTACAGGCATCTGTATATCCATTAGAATTAGTTCATATTTAGTTTTATTTGCCATAAACATATCAACTGCTTCTTGACCATTATACGCTATATCTATATCTATACCGCTATTTTCCAATAATCCTATGATGATCTCTTGATTTATTTTATTGTCTTCTACTATAAGTATTGATGAACCTTTTAGAGTTTGTATATCTTCTATGGTTTTTTTATCTTTATTTGTAGTCTCTATCACCTCTTTTTTAGATTTAGGTAGTTCAATACTAAAACTAAAAGTTGAGCCTTTATTTTCAACCGATTCACACCATATTTTACCATTCATCAGTTCTACTAGTTGTTTAGAGATAGATAGTCCAAGTCCAGTACCACCATACTTTCTTGTAGTAGATCCATCAACTTGAGAGAATGACTGAAATAGTTTAGATTGTTCTTCTTTACTCATACCTATACCACTATCCTCTACATTAAAAGTGAATATATCATCTATTTTAGATATAGATATCTTTACATATCCACTGTTTGTAAACTTTATAGCGTTATTTATAAGATTAATAAGTACTTGAGATATTCTAAGGCTATCTCCACAAAGATTTAAATTCATATCTTTATCATACTCTATATGAAAGTTTAGACCCTTCTCATCTGCTTTAAATTTTACTATATTTTTTACATCATCTAAAACTTTTTGTAGATTAAAATCTAGCTTCTCTATAGTGAGTTTTCCAGCTTCTATTTTAGAGAAATCTAAGATATCATTTATGATATTAAGTAGAGCATTTGAGCTTTGGGTTATAGTTTCTATATATTTTCTTTGATTTTTATCAAGAGAAGTTTCGCTTACTAGATGTGTCATACCAATTATACCATTCATAGGTGTTCTTATCTCATGGGACATATTTGCCAAGAACTCTGACTTTATTTTTGTGGCTTCCTGGGCTTTATCTTTTTGTGATTCAAACTCTGCTGTTCTTTGTTTTACATTATCCTCTAATGTTTGATTTAATTTCTGAAGTTTAAAATATGAGCTATTCATTAAAACCAAGGTAAATAAAAATATCTCTATAAATGCACCTGCTAAAAATGAATACCTTGTTATATCCGTATTTGGAAGTATTGTATTGAAATCTGCAGCCATCATAGTTAAAGACGGAAGGTAAAACATCAATGCCAACAAATAATACTTAGCTCCTTCAAAACCTCTTTTTAACACAACTACGGCAACATAAACAACAACACTTAAAACTATTGAAAAAAACACATTACTTGCTACAGTTGTATAAGGAACATCCTGAGAAAGAAGCAATGCAAAGACAAATGCCCCTATAGAAAACTTATAAAATAGTTTTTCCATATATGGATAAGTTTTTTTTAGTTCTAAAAATTCTATTGTAAATAGTAAAAGTAACAATAGCGTTAGCTGTCCTAGCGTATGTAAGCCCTCATGCCAATTTGGCAAACCAAAAGATATATATATTCCACTATGCATAAAAACAAATACTATATACACAAGTATATAACTAATATAATAAACATAAATAGACTCTTTTGTCATTATATAACTATATAAATTAAGCAATGCAAATGCAAATAAAACAAATGAATAGATAATATACCATTCATTTAAAGTTATTCTACTAGGATTACAAAACTCATCAGCCGTATAAAGTTGAAACTCCCCTATTTGACTTGCTATAGTATTACCTTTTATATATAAGGTTATACTCTCACCACTTTTTATAAAGAACTTAAAAGCCGGTGCACTCTCTTTTACAATTCTTTGTTCCAAGGGTATATCTAAGCCGTTCTTTTGAACCTGCCAGATATTATTTTGTTTTATATAAAGATCCAAGCTTGACCAGATAGATTCAGTAAAGTATAAAACAAATTTTTCATTTTGACTATTGTTTTTAATATCTATTTTAAACCAAGCATCTCCATACCTATACCCTTTGGTAAATTGACTTGGTATAGTCTCTTTAAATGTGGTGTTTTCTATATCTTTTATCTCTAATATAGAATCCTTATCATATAGATACATTATCTCAAAGTTATCTATTTTTTTACTTTCATTACTAATAATAACAGTAGCATTTAAAGATGCAGACAATATAAGTATTAGAAATAAACATATACTTCTCATAGATATACTATCCTGTCTTTCCCACTGCTTTTTGCTTCTC
>JAYEKV010000200.1:0-12805 GCA_034716855.1 Campylobacterota bacterium
AATTAAGACTACATACAAATGTAGTTGATTTTATAGAAGAGAAAGTTGAAGAGAAACTGGAAAAAAGGATAGAATTAGAGTATCTTCTCAAACGATTAAATGAGTTGAGGGAGTAATATACTGCTTCCTTATACTACTCACTAATTAACTTTCAGTTAAGATTAAAAACCTATTCTCTTTTATCTGCACATATAACTCTTTTTTTCCTTCAAAAGTATAACTTTTTGTTTTGTATAGTTCATCAAAAACTATTTTATATATTTTTTTATTTGATTCATTTGGATAAGGGATCACATTTATATTTGAGAATTCTATTGTTTTTGCTTCATTTTTACTAAAGATTCTCTTCTTATACTTCTTGAACTTTGCAAAATTTTGACCATTTGTTCTTTTAAACTTCTTATCATAAAAAGAGATGTACTTATCATAGTCTCCGTTTTCCCATGCTTTTTTCCAGCTAAATAAACTAGACAGTGCTGCACTTAACTCTTCTTTGGTAGCCTGTATAAATTCACTTTCACTAATAACCAGCATAGAGTTATTTATATTTATTGTTCTATCAAGTCTTTTTATATTACCGTTATCAAGTGCTATACAACCTTTTGTGAACTCTTCCCTTCTTTCATCTATCGGAAGACCGTGTATCCAGATACCATGTCCTGTTTTGCCTCTAACCTTATCATAAATATTAGGATAGTTCGTAGTGATTGCCAAAGGTCCGTAAAAAGAATCAACATCAGTTAGCTTTTTAGTAAGAGAGTAAGCACCTACAGGTGTCTTAAGGTCACCCTCTTTATGTTTATCACCGTTTATTTTACCAGTATATACACTTGAACTGAAAAGATTCATTTTCTTTTTGGCATCATAGATCCTCATATCTTTAAGATCTTTTTCACAAATCATAATATATCTGATTGACTCATAATATCCATTTGATATATCTTTTGAAGATAAGTAATATTGCCAATATTCATATTTTGTCAAAGTATCATTTAATCTCTTTTCAACTTCACTCAAACCTTTATCTCTATAAACTTGTACCAGATCATAATCACTAGCAGATATAACATTTACAAAAATAAATAAAATACTTAATAATAGCTTCAAAATTATTTTCCCGTTTTTTAAGATATGAAATTGTATAATAAAAAACATAAAAATTATCCGCAAAGAGACTTAAATTTGAAACTTATCATATCATTATTATTTTTTATAAATCTTTCGTTTGCATCATATATGCAAGAAGATGTTTGGTGGAAAGGTGAAACCTTACTTACATTTTTTGACAAGCACCATATTCCACAAGAGCTATATTTTAATCTTTCCAAAACAGATAAAGAGCTGTGTACTGAGATATATGCCGGTGTACCGTTCCAGATTATGTACGACAAAGAGGACAAACTACAGCAGGCTCTTATACCAATCGGTGAAGAGATGCAGATACATATATTTAAAAATTTTGATAACTTTTTTGAGATAGATATAGTACCAATAGTATTTAAAGAGATAAGTCAAACTATTGCTATACCTATAAAAAACTCACCTTATGAAGATATAAGAATACATACAAAAAATAAAGAACTAGCAAATGAATTCCTACTTGCGTTTAAAAGAAAAGTAAACTTTAGAAAACTACAAAAAGGCGATATGCTTTCTATAAAATATAAACAGAAAGTAAGATTAGGAAGATATTTTGGCTCACCTGAAATATTGGGTTCATTTATAGAAGTAAGAGGAAAAAAACATTTCATCTTTAAAAATCCAGATGATAGCAGATACTACGATGAAAAAGCACGAAGCCTTACAAGTGTATTTTTAAAAGTACCTCTTCGATATAAAAGAGTATCCAGTAAATTCACATATAAAAGATGGCATCCCATCTTAAAGAAATACAGACCTCATCTAGGTGTGGACTATGCTGCTCCTACAGGAAGAAAAGTACATGCAACCGCAGATGGGAAAATAATACATAAAAGTAGAAAAGGCGGTTATGGAAAAACGATCATCATCCGTCATAAAAACGGGTATAAGTCACTCTACGCACATCTAAACAGTTATAACAATAAACTAAAAGTTGGCTCATATGTAAAGCAAGGTGATTTTATAGGAAGAGTTGGAAGTACAGGAAGAAGTACAGGACCACATCTTCACTTTGGTCTATACAAAAATGGTAGAGCCGTAAATCCACAAAAAGCAATAACAGTAACAAAAACAAAATTAGAAGGCAAAAAACGAAAGAATTATGCAAAACATGTAAAAAGTATAAAAACAGACTTGTTAGCAAGTTTGAAAAAAAATACGATACCTATAAAACTTGAAAAATTCAATCTTTCATATAATATCCAATAACAAAAAAAAGGGGGAGATACTATGAATGAAAACAATATACCAAATATAGATGAGATATTAGAGAATATTGACAACATACATCCTTCCGATATTGCAGACACACTAAAAAAATTAAAAAAAGAAAAAAAAGAACTTTTCTTTGAAGCCCTTCATAAGATCCCTGAAGAATACTTAGGTGAGGTACTTTTAGAACTTCCAGAGTCACTAAGATATAAAGCTTATAATAACCTCTCAAATAAACAAATATCTCAAGCTATTACAGAACTTGAAACTGATGATGCAACAGATATCATCCAAGATATCGAAGATCTTGATGAACAAAAAGCTGATGATATCTTAAAATCATTGGATCAAGATGATCAAGATGATATAAACTGGCTTAAAAAATATGATGAAGATGAAGCGGGTGCATATATGCAGATCGAGCTTTTTAGTGCAAAGCTAGATCAAACTATACAAGAAGCAATAAATAATCTAAAAGAGTTGAAAAAAAATGATGAAGTTGAGAATGTGCATCAAGTTTTTGTCGTAGACTCACATAACACTCTTTTGGCTTCAATATCATTAGAAAATCTTCTTACACATGATTTTAATATCACTTTTGAAGAGATATTGGAACAAGATAAAGACAACCTGTATAAACCTTTTTTTATTCAGGGTGATAACAATATAGACGAAGCGGTAAAAATAATAGAAAAATACAACATCCCCGTAGTTGGTGTAGTAGGCTATAAAAACAGACTTTTAGGAAGGATCACATCTGATGATATCCTTGATGTTATCGAACAAAATGCAACCGATCAGATCTATCAATTAGCCGGAGTAGATGAAGAATACGAGCAAGAGGAAGAGATACTTCAAACAGGAAAGAAAAGAGCCTCATGGCTTTTTATAAACCTTCTTACGGCCATTGCTGCATCTATAGTCATAGGCTTCTTTGATGAAACTTTAAAAGAGTTTATAGCACTTGCAATTCTTATGCCTATAGTTGCCTCTATGGGTGGTAATGCAGGTACACAGACACTTGCCGTTATGGTAAGACAGCTAGCACTTGGAGATATTGATGAACAAAACAGTAAAGACGCTATAAAAAAAGAGATACTAGTATCACTCTTCAACGGTATGCTGTTTGCACTGATACTTGGAGGGATCGCTTCTCTTTGGTTTAACCATACGATGCTTGGTGTAGTGATAGCCATATCTATGATGATAACTCTTTTTTGTGCAGGACTTTTTGGTTCTGTTATCCCTCTTTTCTTAAAGAAAATAAATATTGATCCTGCTATTGGGAGTACCGTACTTCTTACAACAGTAACTGATATCATGGGCTTTTTCAGCTTTTTGGCACTTGCTAAATATATGCTGATGTAGGGATATTATGAATATAGATCAATTAAACAATAAAATAAAGAGCAATGAGGCTGTAAGTATATACTTCAGCGGACAAACTTGCGGAGTATGTCAAGTACTGAAACCAAAAATAAAAGAGGTTTTGGATGAAAACTTTCCAAAGATAAAGCAGATATATATAGATGCATCAGAGTTTCAAGAAACAGCAGCAAACTTCAATGTATTTACTATACCTACTGTTATAGTATATCTAGATGGCAAAGAGTTTTTAAGACAAAGCAGACATATAAGTGTAAGTAATTTTGCAAATGAATTGCAAAGACCTTATAATTTATATTTTGATTAAAAAATTATAATTAATAAAAAGGATTTTAATATATGAAAAAAGTATTTTTAGGAATGTTAGCTGTTTTAGTAGTACTACAGTTTATCCCAGCAAAGATAGATAACTACCCGGTTGACAGAAGCTTGGAGATAAAAGTTCCAAATGATATCAAGAAAATATTCAAAAAAGCTTGCTACGATTGCCACTCAAATGAAGTAGTAATACCTTGGTATCAATCAATAGCACCAATGTCATTTAAAATAAAACATCATGTTGACTTAGGAAGAAAATGGCTAAATTTCTCTGAGTGGGAGAACTACACCGCCGAACAAAAAGATAAAAAGCTTGTGGGTATATTTAGAACAGTATATGCTGCCATGCCATTAGAAAGCTATATTTGGCTTCATCCTGAGGCTGAGTTGACAAAAGAAGAGATAAATAGAGTTAGAGATTGGACTGGGAAGGCACCTTTTTAAGATAACTTAATAACTTAAAAGTTCTAACTTCTTTAAACTTTATTTTGATTTAGAAGTTAGCTATCCAAAGTATATGAACAAGGATATCTATATTTCGGAGAAATTTTAAAATTTGTGTTTTGTTTGTGTTAATTGGCTTGTATAGAACTCTAAACTTTTATTTTTTTGGTTTCGTTTTTTTTAAAAATGAAAGTTAAGATATGGCAGTTAATCTACTCACACTATATCAACAAATATATTCCCCGTACCCACACCTTTCATAATACTCTTATAACAATATCAGTAAAATTACACCATGAACAATAATTTTTTCAACAAAGTAAAAGAAGCTCTTAGAGCACCAACACCAAAAAAGAAGTTTGAGACTTTTGATAAAGTATATAAAAATTTTTTAGATGATAAACTTTCTTTTGAACCAATTGATGATATAGAGATTTTCACAGAGCCTGCATACAAAGATTACTGTAAAATAGTACCCCAAAGGGAAGTACCATTTAGAAAGAATCTTGGCAATGATGAAGGGCAGTCTACGCTTCTTCACTCAATAGCTCATATAGAGTACAGTGCTATTGATCTTGCACTTGATGCTTGTTATAGATTTCCAAATATGCCATATGATTATTATAAAGACTGGATGGAAGTAGCAGATGATGAGATAAGACACTTTAATATGATAAATGATCTTCTTGAAACATATGGGGTAAAGTATAGTGATCTTCCTGTACATCAGGGACTTTTTGATGCAAGTATGAAAGCACTTGAGCTTATACCTCGTATGGCATTGATACCTAGATATATGGAAGCAAACGGGCTAGATGCAAATGTGATGCTTATGAATAAACTCAAAAAGATAAAAGGTACTGAAAAGCTGATTGAACTTTTAGAGATCATACTTGAAGAGGAAGTTGATCATGTAAAAAAAGGTGACAGATGGTATAAATACGGTTGTTCACAAAAAGAGAATTTCACTTGTGATTATTTCAAAATAGTAAACACCGTGTATCCAAACTCATTTAAAACTAACAAAGCTATAAATGTAGAAGCCAGAAAAAGAGCAGGTTTCAGTCAAGAAGAGATAGATAAACTGTTAGATTACTAACAGTTTATTTTTAAGCTCTCATTTTTTTTAGTTTTTTCTCAAGATAAAAAGTAGCAAAAGGTACAAGTGAAGCTATGAAAGCCAAAGTATTGAACTTTGTTGTAAACCCATACTCTTTATGAGCATCATATTGTGCTTTTATGAACCATAAAAAAAGCCCACCGTGCAACATACCTACAATTTTAGTAGCTATAGGCATACCATACATATATTTTAACGGCATAGCAATAAATAGTAATATGATAAACGATATACCTTCCGCAGTTGCAACAAGTCTAAATCTTTCTAAAGCATTTTCTGACAATTTTTATCCTTTTATTTTATAATTATTTGAAATATTATCAGAATTATTTATTAGTTTTCTTAAACTAAATTATTAATAAAAAATATAATTAACTATTTTAGTATCACTATTGCCGCAAACCGTCCACATCTCTTATCAACTCTATAGGAAAAATAGTTTTCATTACTGCATTTTGTACATATATCTGATATATTTATATTTTCTGAAAGTATCCCTTTTTTCAAAAGCTGACTTTTATTTATACCCTGAAGATCTATATATCTTCTTTTCACAAATTCTTTCCCATAAATATAGCCAGTATCATGTGCCATTTCAGTAGAGACCTCATAACAACACTTTTGGATACTTGGTCCAAGTATCACTTGTATATCTTGCACCTTTGAATAAAACTCCGTACACATCATATCTACAACATTTGCAGATATATTATTCAAAGTACCTACTCTCCCCGCATGAGCAACTGCCACTACACCTTTTTTAGAATCATAAAATACCATAGGTATACAATCAGCAACCATAACCATTAAAGGAGTATGTTTCATATTTGTTACTAAAGCATCACACTTTTCATATAGTGATCTTTTATCTACTTTTTTTACTATATTTGAGTGTATCTGATCCATATATTTTAAGTTTGCTGGGTCAAAATTATATTTGTGAGCTAATATTTCCCTTGATATATCAACACTTTTTTTATCTTTTGTTACATGATATGCAATATTTTTATCATCTTTAGTAGTAAAAACTATTGAAATATTGTCACTATTTATCATCTGTTTTTTTTAACCTGACTACTAATATTCCAACTATTACTATAACAAGAATAAACCATACAAAAGAGCTGTTTATCATATTCATAAATACAACCAGCTCATTTAATAAAAGTCCCCAAATAGTCATTGCTATAACTGTTGCTATAAGAACTATACTCATAACTATAAAGTGTCTTAGCCCAAGAAGGTACCCGATAATAGCACCGACTATTGGACCTGTCATCCAAAATGGTATAAATACAAAAATAAACAGTCCCAATACACCATATTTATCGAATAATACCGAATATTTTTCTTTATAATCATGTATTTTTTTAAAAAAGGTATCTAGAAAATTTACTTTTATTATATTGTTGTAGCTAAAAACAAAAGCCGAATATAAAAGCGTCACCATAACCATCTCTATATATACATTGGTAAATATTACAGCAAGATGTGATAAACCTGAAGCATATCCCAATGAAAGAGAAGGAACTCTACCCACTGCAATATTTGTCACAACCATTGCTGATATTTTATTGGCAAAATCAGGATCGATAAAATAGTATACAAAAATAAATATACTTAATAGTATAACCATAGATATACCTAAAAGTAATATTTTTCCATGTTTTGTGTTAAAAATATCTACATAATAATTAAAATTCATATTTTTATAGTATCCTACAGCTTATATTTGATACTATTATACATAGTTTTAAATAAAGGAAAACTATACAACAGTATTTTGATACAATTTTATTGTAATCTCGCTCACTAATATAATCAAAGGGGAAAAACTATGAAAATCAAATATTCAGGACCAAAACCTAGTATAAATCACCACGGTGTCACATTTAAAGATGGAAAAGAGGATAAATATGTTTATCTAATGATCGCTCTTCAAATTCTTAAAGCTATAGATAAAGATTATGAACAAAATAAAGAATATAACTATGATCTTTCCACAAAAAGATTAAGTGATGATGAGATGTTTGAAATAATGAAACGATATGAACATGATCTTGAGGATATTGCCAATAAAGAGGTAGCACAATACGATCAACATCTTTTAGAAGAGATCAATGATATAAAAGAGAACAGGACAATTAAAGAAGTAGAAAAAGAGATTTGGGTAAATAATCTTAATATTATGAAAGAATACAGAATACAAAGAGCAATAAATAAAATATACTATATGCATGCAATATCATATATTGTAGAAGTTATAAAAAGAGAACATCTAAAGGAGATAAATACACCTTTTTTTGAAAAATACTGGCATGTTCTTCAAACAATACAAGGTGGATTTGCACATGTAAAAACACCAATATCAACAAATCTTAAAATACTTCCAAATAAAGATGGTGCATTAACTGCAAAATTGATCATAGAAGGTTCATAAAATGTTAAAAAAAACTATAAATCCCTTATTAGTTTTAGGGGTAGCCTATCTTCTGTTTTATAGCAATGATGCAAAAACAATTATTGCAGGTATTGCCATATTTCTAATTGGAATGGTATTTATGGAAGATGGTTTTAAACTGTTTAGTGGTGGTGTTCTGGAAAAAGTACTAGAAAAAAGTACTAACAGTGTCCCAAAAGCTATAGGTACAGGTTTTGCTGCTACTGCAGTGGTACAAAGTTCATCATTGATAAGTATTATAGTTATCTCATTTTTAAGTGCTGAACTAATAAGCCTTGCTGGTGCAGTTGGTGTTGTATTTGGTTCCAATATCGGTACTACTACTACAGCTTGGATAGTTTCAGCATTTGGAGTAAAGATCAAGATTGCACACTATGCTATGCCTATGCTTATATTTGGTGTTATGTTTAGATTCTCTAAAAATAAATCTTATCAAGGTCTTGGAAATGTACTTGTGGGTCTTGGTTTTGTATTTTTAGGTATTGGATATATGAAAGAGGGATTTGAAACTCTTAAACAAGGACTTGACCTTGCACAGTTTGCTATGGAAGGTTATCTAGGTGTTTTAGTATATATCCTAATAGGTGCCATTGCTACTATAGTTATCCAATCAAGCAGTGCAACGGTAGCTCTTATTATTACGGCACTGGCCACAGGGCAGATCACCTATATAAACGGTCTGGAGCTCGCAATAGGTGCAAATATAGGTACAACGGTCACCGCAGTAATAGGATCACTCTCCTCCAATGCAAACGGTAAAAGACTTGCCGTAGCTCACTTTATATTTAATATGGTAACAGGATTGATAGCCATAGTATTCTTATATCAACTAGCTGATATAGTTGATACCTTATCCTTAAGTTTCGGTATTGGGGAACAGGATTATGCAATGAAACTGGCACTTTTCCATACTATATTTAATGTTATAGGGGTTCTTGCCGTATCACCATTCACACATAGGATGGTTAAGTTTTTACTGACACTGTTTAAAGAAGATGAGAAAAAAGTTGACAGAGCAAAATATCTTGATGAAATAGTTATAAGTATGCCTGAATCTTCACTTGCTGCAACACAAAAAGAGGTAGTTCATCTATTTGATAATGCAACAGAAGTTCTAGCACACTCACTTTCTCTGCATAGACATAAGTTTATCGGTCAGGATAATATAAAAGAGATAGTAAAAACATCTATTGAAAAGATAGATATAAATATTGATGAGTTCTACAGAACAAAAATAAAAGATCTTTACAGTGATATTGTCCACTATGCTACATTATCGCAAGAAAATATGGATGAGACACAAAACAGAAAAATATATTATTTAAAAGTTGCATCCAAAGATATCGTTGAAGTTATAAAAGATGCAAAGGAACTTCAAAAAAATATCAATAAATACTTCAAAGGGAACAATGAAGCTATAAAAGAGGAGTATAACTTTCTAAGAGAGAAAATAGCTGTTGTATTAAATAGGATCCACAATATAAGAAATAAAGAAGATACTATGGAGATACTAGCTAAGATAGAGCTTTTAAAAGAAGAGATAAAAGATATAGATATGGTTGAGAATGGTCGTATTAATAACCTTATCAGAAAAAATCTTATCACACCAAAGATGGCAACATCATTGATCAATGACTCTTCATTTGCATACGACATATCAAAAAGACTTATTGAGGTAACAGTAACTTTATGGATTGAAGATATAGATTTAAGAGAATTAACAGGAGAAGAATAATGGGTATGAAAAAAATTTTTAATAAGGTAAGTTCATATTTTGATCTAAGTGAAGAGGAACAATTAGAAAAAATTGACAAACTTGAACAGCTTGGTGACAAACTTGATGAAAAAATAGAAAAAACAAAAGCAAAACTAAAAACTGCAGAAACAAAAAAGAAAAAAGAAGCTTTGAAAAAAGAACTTAAAGTTATGAAAAAACTATCATCAAAGATATCAGATAAATCAATTGATGATTAAAACTATTTAAGATATAATCCTTAAAAATAATTAAGTAAGGATTATACTTTTGAGTAATATTACAGTAGCCCATTCACCTGATGCAGATGATATATTTATGTACTATGCCATTAAACTTGGCTGGGTATCTCTAAAAGATACGAACTTTGACAACATAGCTTTAGATATAGAAACTCTAAACCAAGCAACACTAAAAGGTACTTATGATATTTGTGCCATAAGTTTTGCACTTTATCCTTTTGTCAAAAATGACTTTGCACTTTTAAAAACTGCTGTTAGTTTTGGTAACGGTTATGGGCCAAAACTAGTAAAAAGAAAAAATTCTAAACTAAAAAGAAATTTCAAAGTAGCACTAAGTGGTCAATATACTACAAATGCCCTGCTTTTTAAAATAGCATATCCAGATGCTAGAATCACCTATATGAACTTTCTTGATATAGAACAAGCTGTACTTGACGGTACTGTTGATGCAGGTGTATTGATACATGAATCAATACTTACATATGACCAAGAGCTTGAGGTTGAAAAAGAGTTATGGGATATATGGCAAGAACTAGCTGGAAAAGAATTACCTTTACCCTTAGGTGGCATGTGTATTAGAAGATCTATACCTCTAAACAAAGCAATAAACTATGAAGAAACACTTATAAAAGCTGTAAAAGTTGCAAATGACAATAAACTTTTACTTTCCAAAATGCTTTTAGAAAGAGATCTCATAAGGGTAAATCATGACACACTTCAAACATATCTTGACCTCTATGCAAATGATGACTCAATAGAGCTTAGTGATATTCAATACCAAGCATTAGACAAATTATACAGCCTTGGGTTTGAGCATGGCTTTTACGATGAACTGATCAAGTCTCAAGATTTTTTAGTACCTTCTGAATATAAAGAGCTTAGAAATTCATAATAATGAATACTATTGAAACAATATTAAGTCGTAGAAGTATCAGAAACTTCAACGACAAAAATATTTCAAAAGAAGATATCAATACCATACTTTCATGTGCTATGAATGCTCCAACTGCAAGAAATCAACAAGGGTTTAGATTTGTAGTAGTTGATGATAAAAAAATATTTGACAATATATCACAAACACTAGAACACGGCAAAATGTGCAAAAGTGCAAATAAAGCAGTTCTTGTATGTTATGAAATAAAAGATGAGACAAGTGAACTTTACTGGGTACAAGATGCAAGTGCTGCTACTCAGAATATACTATTAAGTGCTGCTTATCTTGGTATCGGATCAGTATGGGTTGCTATACATCCAAGAGAATCCAAAATCAACTTCATAAAAGAACAATTTGATCTTCCTGAAAATATAAAGCCTTTAAGTTTGATTGCATTAGGCTATAAAGATGACTTCTTGAAGAAACTTGATAGATTTGATACCAATAAAATAAAATACAACAGCTGGAATACAAATTGGCAGTAAAAACTATAGACTTTAAAAGATACTCATCTATACATATAGGACCAAAGATTGAGGTAGAGGTGATAGATATAATTGGCAACTATAATGATTATAGAATAATTGGAAAGGCAAATAATCTTCTTATATCAAATAACCCTCCACCTATAGCTATTTTAGGGGAAAATTTTGACTATATAATTGAAAAAGAGAACAAACTTATTGTTGGTGCAGCAACATCAAGTGGCAAACTTTTAACATATTGCAAAAAACACAATATTGCAGATTTTGAGTTTTTAGCCAAACTTCCAGGAACTATCGGTGGACTTACTAAAATGAATGCTGGATTAAAACAGTGGGAAATATTTAATTTAATAGATGGTATCACTACAAATAAAGGGACTTTAACAAAAGATAAAGTACCTCATAGTTACAGATCAACAAAGATAGACGGTATAATATTTGAAGTAGTTTTTAATATTAATAAAACAGGATATTGTAAAGAGAATCAAAAAAAATTTACCCAAATGAGAGATAACCAACCAAATAATCCAAGTGCCGGTAGTTGTTTTAAAAATCCTGAGAAACAAAGTGCAGGTTATCTGTTGGAACAATCTGGATTAAAAGGATATAGAATTGGAGATATGGCATTTAGTGATATACATGCAAATTTCCTTGTAAATTTGGGTAATGGTACTTATGAGGAAGCTATAGAGCTTATAAATATTGCAAAAATAAAAGTAAATGAAAAGTTTAATATAATCCTAGAAATAGAAATAGATATCATAAATTAAAAAGGAGGATAAATGAAAAATACTATTTTAATTGCATTTGCTTCAATAATGCTTTTTTCAGGTTGTGCAACATGGGAAGGTTTACAACAAGACAGTTCTGATGCTTGGGATGCTTCAAAAGAAGCATTTGAAAATAGAAGAGCTCAATAAAAACTCAATCAACAATATAAGGTAGACTCACTATCTTATATTTATCTTTAAATCCAAACCTTCTGTAATAAAATAATCTATATTTTTTTTCTCTAAATATTCCGTGATTAAACAAAGTTCATCATGTAACCAAGGTCTGTATGATAAGTTTATAGATTTTATCAACATTAATCTCTTTTCATCATACTTATATAAATTTAGATCTTTAAATAATAGCATATAACTTCCTCTATTCTAAATAATTATTTAGATTATATAGTAAAAAGCATTATAAATTACTGAAAAAATTATTATATTTTTTATCATATTTAGAAAATATTATGAACACAAACCAAAGTCAAAGTGAGCATGCAGGCAATAGAAAAGTAAAAAGCAATAAAAGATAAAGAT
>JAYEKV010000201.1:0-3060 GCA_034716855.1 Campylobacterota bacterium
CAATATACAAAGTATCATCAATTTGTTGTTCACTATTTGAAACAAATATCTTACCTCTCATACCGTCAACTATAATCTTATATGTCATACTAAGCCCCAAGCCTGTTCCCTTAGACTGATGTTTTGTAGTAAAATAAGGTTCAAAAATCCTGTTGATTATATCTTCACTTATTCCACCTGCATTATCTTTGAACTCGATCACTGCCTTATCATCTTTTTTATAGGCTTTGATAAAGATATATCTATCTCCTTCAATATTTTGAAGTGCATCTTTAGCATTATTAAAAAGGTTCATAAGTGTTTGATTAAGTTCATTTTGATATCCATTTACAATTATATCATCATCTACATCCAACTCAATATTTATATAATTAGATTTTATATTAGGTGATACTAGATTTAAAACTGAATTCAATGAGTCTTTAATATTAAAAATCTTTTTCTCTGATTGACCCTTTGCAAAATTTCTAAAATCTTCTATAGTAGTAGAAAGATAGGTTGCATTATCAACTATAATATTGCATATCTCATCAAAATCTTTATCTTCTAGTATCCCAAGCTCTTTTTGCATCTGCATACTTCCAACGGATGTGGTTATTGCAGATAGAGGCTGTCGCCATTGATGAGCTATATTGCCAATCATCTCACCCATAGAAGCTAATTTGGATTGTTCAAAAAGTTCTTTTTCTTTTTGAATATTTTTCTCTACCTCCACTTTTATCTGTTTTTCTAAAGAATTATTAAGAATCTCAAGCTCAGCTTTACTCTGTGTTAATTTATTATTTATTGATAAAAGTTCATTGGTTTTTTCGTGAACCATCTCTTCAAGATTATTTTTATATTCAAATAGTTTTTGCTTGTTTTGAAACTTTTCTATAATCTTTTGAAGCACTTCAACAAACTGTTTTACTTCAACAGGTTTTAAGATATAGCCGTCTATTCCAAGTGAAATAAGCTTCATAAAATGTTCTTTATCTTCATCTGAAGAGATTATAAGTATGGTTATATCTTTACTTATCTCTCTTATTTTTGAGATCATATCTATGCCGCTCATATGTGGCATATTCACATCAGTAATAATTAAATTATACTTATTATTTAAAAAACATTCGTAGCCCTCTTGAGCATTTTTTGCAGTGTCTATATCTTCAAAAAATATTTTAAAAACACCATATGAAGACTCTCTTACTTTGGTTTGACCTTCCACATAAAGTACTTTTATAGTTTTACTAAACTCTATAAGATCTTCTAATTCAACTTTTTTCATATATTTTCTTTATTATTTTCATTTATATTAATAGATACAATTATATACTTTTTTAAATTAATAAGTCCAATCCATCTCACTAAAATAAGATTTTATAATATCTTCAGCTTATTTACTATAACATTTCCTAATATTTTAAAGGAATCATTTATGAAATTATTTTTTTTGATAGTAATAGTATCACTATCATACGGGCAAAATATATTCAAGCCTCTTCCTAAAAATATTAAATATGATAAAAAAATCGTAGAACTTGGCAGGGAACTTTTTTTTGAAACTATGCTTTCTAAAAACAATGATATCTCATGTGCAAGCTGCCATAGTAAATATGGTGCAGACGATCAAATATTTAGTAAAGGTACGGATAATAAAATTGGCTCTATCAATACACCTACAGTATTTAATTTGAATTATAATATTGACTTTTTTTGGAACGGCAGATCTGAAAACTTAAAAGAGCAACTAACAAACGGACCCTTATTTGCAGAACATGAAATGGCTAACGATAAAGATACAATAGAAACAAGAATAAAATCTTCAAAAAAATATATAAAACTTTTTAGATCAGCATATGATCAAAAACCATCATTTGATAAAATGCTTGATGCCTTGGTTGAATTCGAGAAAACACTTATCACTCCAAATTCTAAATTTGACAAATATTTAAGAGGTGAAACAAACCTGTCACAAAATGAACAAAACGGTCTTAAGCTTTTCAAATCATATGGTTGTGCTTCATGCCATAACGGTATAAATCTTGGTTCTAATTCGTACCAAAAATACGGTGCAGTAATAGAGTACAAAAATGAACACAAACAATGGGATGATAGATATAAAGTTACAAAAGATACAAATGACATAGATGTCTTTAAAGTACCGAGCTTAAGAAATGTCCAGATGACCTCTCCTTATTTTCATGATGGAAGTGCAAACACACTTCAAAGTGCGATCTACTCTATGGCATATCACAACATAGGTACTATTCTAAAACAAAATGAAGTTGAAAATATCGAATCATTTCTAAAAACACTAACAGGTGACCTTCCTGAAACATTATCCGGAAACTAAATGAAGAAAATAGATAAAAGATTTCTTAGTATTGTATTGTCTTTAGTTGTTGTGATCTATCTTGCCATCGATTTTAAATTAAAAATTGATTCCAGCAATGAAAACTATCAACAACTCAATACAACCTTAACCGAACTTAGATTAAATTTTATTGAACATATTGATATAACAAAAGATTCTATAATAAATATACACTTTAATAATGATCATTTTATAGAACATTTTACAAGATCAAAAAAAATAAAAAGTCATTTTTTAGATCTACGCAATAAATTAGCATATGACTATCCTGAACTGTTCGATTATTTTGAGCTTTACAATAATTCACTAAAAGATCTAAAACACAATACACATCAATTTATCAAAGAAAATGCAATGATAAAAAACTCCATATCGATTTTGGAGCTAAATACAAATCAATATATCTCGATTTATGATGAAAAATACTTAAACTATCTTATTATTTTACTAAATGAATTTAAAAATACTAAAAATGATATGAGTTCAAATAGAAATGTCTCAGAAGAGGTTTATAACTATATCTTGTCAAATAAAACAAAATCCGATATCCATGAAATAAACTATATACATACCAATCTTATATATGGGAACATCTAAAAACCACTTCTAAAGTAGCTTAAATCATTTCCAACTGATTTTTAAAAATTTTATCTGATTTTCAATAACAATTTTATTAAAAATCTTGCTAAATATTACAAATTATT
>JAYEKV010000202.1:0-12700 GCA_034716855.1 Campylobacterota bacterium
CCTAAGCCTGTGATAGAAGGGACAAAAGAGGCTCTTGATGAAGGGAAGAATATCTACACTTCAGCCTACGGTAACTTTAAACTAAGAGATGCCATAGCAAAAAAGCAAAATGACTTTTACGATCAAGATGTAGAAGCCCATAATATTCTAGTAAGTGCAGGAGCTACGGGAGCTTTTTATACAACAGCTATGAGTCTATTAAATGAGGGTGATGAAGTGATTGTATTTGAGCCATATTACGGCTACCATGTATCTACTTTACAATCTATTGGGTGTAAGATCAAGTTTATAAAAACAACACCTCCAAGTTATGAGATAGATTTTGATCATCTAAGGTCACAAATAACCGATGAAACAAAAGCTATCCTTATCTGTAACCCTTCAAATCCAAGCGGTAAGGTATATACAAAAAATGAACTTGAAAAGATAGCAGATATAGTAACTACAAATGATCTAGTACTCTTCTCTGATGAGATGTATGAGCATTTTATCTATGATGATCTGGAGTTTACTTCTGCACTTAGTGTTGATAGATTAAAAGAACATACAGTAGTTATCTCAGGCTTTTCAAAGATATACTCTATAACTGGATGGAGACTTGGATATGCCATAAGTACAAAAGAGGTTATAGATACGGCAAGTGCATTTAATGATCTTATTTATGTATGTCCCCCTGCTCCATTACAGCAAGGTGTACTAAAAGGTTTGTGTGAACTTTCTAAGTCATACTATACGGATGTAGCCAAAGAACATCAGATAAAAAGAGATAAGTTTATCAAAGCTTTAAATGAAGCAGGACTAAAAGCTGATTATATCAAAGGTGCATACTATGTTCTAGCAGATATATCAAAACTTGAGGGTTCTGATGACAAAGAGAAGGTTGTAACTCTTTTAGAAAAAACAGGTATCGCAGCTGTTCCTGCAAGAGCATTTTACAGTGACTCAAAAGATCTTCATCTAGCAAGATTTTGTTTCTCTAAAAAACAAGAGGAGCTTGATGAAGCTATAAAAAGACTTCAAAAGCTAAAGTAGAAATATATTTCTACTTTTGTCTTATCCTTTGACAAAGTATACCTATAATAGCTTTTGCAACATTTTGATATACGCTGATAAGATCATAGATAACAGAACTTTCTATTTTAAAAAGCAACACATCGCTGTTTGCCAAGATAGTTGCACTTCTAGGCTCAGGATCAAGTGCTGCTAACTCACCAAACACCTCTTTTTCTCCAAGTGTGGCAACATTGTTTCCATCAACTACAACATCAACTTCACCGTTTACAATAATATACATAGAGGTTCCAAGATCGCCTTGCTGTATTATCATATCACCTTTAGTGTATTCTATCTCGTTTACATGTGTAGCTAAAGACAGCAGATCATTTTGTGAAACCTCTGAAAACAGTTTTATCGATTTTAATATTATCATCTTTTCTATGGTTAACAGCATACTAGTCCTTTTTTAATTGCTCTATTGTATTTTTTACAGTTTCTTGTATATATTTGTTTGTTGTACTTTTTGATATATCTTCAAGCTTGTTTAAATATTCAGTTTGTTTATTAGTTCCTATTTCATAAACAACACAAAGTATTGTTATAAGGTCATTGTGTTTATTATCTAAAGTATCTGATATAAACTCTTTTTCATTGTAGTTTAATATCTCAACACTTCTGGAATATTGTTGTAGTTTTTTTGAAGATGAAACATTCTCCAAAATTGGTATAACATTTTGTTTCAAACTGTTATCCACTAAATTATCAAGTAGTTCTATGGACAATGCTTTCATATCATTTGAACTGCTGTTATATTTAGCTCGTGCTTGGTTTATGGTATCTTTAGGGTATAAGAAACTTAATACTTTAAAGATGTTTTGTATCTTTATTTTGTTCAGATTAATTATTGCACCGTGGGTGTTGTTGTATTTTACTTCATCAAGATTGTTTTGTATCACTATGGTATCTAGTATAGTTTTTATATTTTTAGATAAAAGCTCTTGTACAATTTTCTTATCTTTAGTTACAAAACCTGATTCATACAACTGTTCTATTATAGTATCCGTATATAAAGGTGTATCAATTATAGACAATAAATACTCAGATGATTCTTTGGATTTGCATAGTGAGATTATCTTTAACAAAGAATTTCTTTTATCATAACTATTTGTTTTTTCAAGTTCAATTATTAGTTCATCAAGTATCTCTACACCAAACTTTGAGAGTGCTTTTATTGTCACAGCGTGAGTTGAAGGCTCTTCTAGTATCTTAAGAAGTTCAGGTATGAATTTTTGTATCTTTAAATTTCCAATTGTTTCAACTGCCATTTTTTTAACATTTGGTCTTGTTGAGCCCAAGGACTGGTAAAGTAGTTTGTAAAAGCCTGACACCCCTGCACTGTTTATAATATCCAGCACCTCTAAAACAGCTTCATCTGCACCGTCTTTTAACATTTTGTTTATAACTTCACTTGCCGTTAAGATACCGTCTATTCCACAATATTTTATAAGTGAGGATATAGCTTTATGATTTATTTGTTTATTTTCATGATGTATAAATGGTTCTATTGCGTATAAAGCTTCAACTTCATCCACTTTACAGATATTTTCTATTATTGAGCATAGTGTATCTGTATCTTGTTCTTTGTTTAGATGCTCTTTTAAGCACTCAATATGAGAAGATAGTTTTAAATCACCAATGATCTCAAACACCTTTGTTCTTACCATTGCACTTTGATGTTCCAAAGAGCTTATAAGAATATCATCAAACTTTTCATATTCAAGTTTTTGTAAAAGCTCTATAGTATAAACAACCTCTATCTCATTATCACTTTTTAGTTTTTCAAGAAGCATCTCTATATCTATATCTTCAAAAACTGTGTCATCACTTAACATCTGTCTTTTATTCATTAAGCTTTTAAGTGATTCTACATATTTCACTTTTAAAGATCGTGCAAGGAGTAACCAAACAGCAGAAAAAAAGATAATAACAAAACATACGATCTCTATACCTTCTAAATAAGACAGTCCAAGTAAAAACACACCTGCCAATCCCATTGCAGCAGGTTCTATAATAGTTTCCCTAAATGCAAGAACTTTGTTTCTATGTACCGTTGGGATAGATTGGTAGACTATTCTAAAAGTTGGAGTCAAAAGGGATATATCAAACACTTCATCAAGCAGTTTTATTGTTATAAGTATAAAAAATGCAATACCTATTGAAAAAGATGCTATGAAAAGATATGATGATACACCGAATATCCCAAGCAACGGTATGATCATCAGACCAAACCCCACACCATACCTGCTTAATACTTTCCCGGAAACAAATACACTTGATATAAGATTGACAGCATTTAACAAAGCTATAAATATACCAAAGAACCCTGCAAGCTCCTTTTCAGATGTATAGTGCTGTTCTACTTGAAAATAAAATATATAATCTATAAAATAAAATACAAAAAAAGACAACAGTGATATTACAAAAAACAAGAAATAATAGTTGTTTTTTAATAAAGCCTTATAGGACACATCTACATCATCATCTTCCTCATCAAGGTCAGCATCATCAAATTGTTTTGAAAACCTTTTAAGTATATTTAAAAGAAGAGCAAATGAAAGTATTAAAGAGATACCTGAGATAAATAAAAGATCAATTGAATCCATAATATTCATCAAAGCACCTACGCTAACTCCCCCTAAGATACCTGCAAGTATCTCACCTGACATTAATAATCCAAAGAGTCTTTTACCTTGTCTTATGTCAAATATAATACTTGTCAAGATACCAAATTCAATTCCTGCAAACATCCATATAATATCCTTAAATACCATGATAGCCATATATGAAGAATCAAAATTAAAAAATTTTATTAAAAAAAGGAAAAACAACACTACAAAAATAAGAAAGGCAAAGGTAAATTTTAAAAGAGATTTTATACTTAGAGTCTCTTCCATTTTTGTATAAGCAAAACCGAATATCACAGAGATAACTGATGTTAGTATATACACAAAAGGAAGGTCTGAAGTATTGTAATTTACAAGAAAAAGGGTATTTGCAGTTGTTTCAAAAAAAACAAGTGAGATACCGTTTAAAAATGAGTGTATGAACAACAATGAAAGTGGAACTATCTCATTCTTTTCTATTTCTGAAAAAAAATTAAATCTTGTTTTTAGTTTGATAACAGACCCCTTTTTATTTTATACTTATATCATAAATATTTATAATATGAAATTATATGATAATAGTATTAATAAATAGTGAGTATGTAGTGAAAATAATAAATTATTAAGTATTAGGTAAAGTTATTTTAAAAGATGCTCCCTTATAGTCAACATCATCATAACTATAATGTTCATTTTTTACATCAAGTGTACCGTTCATATGTTTCTCTATCATCTCTTTTGACATATGAAGTCCTATACCTGTACCACCGTCTTTCTCTTTTGTTGTAAAATATGAATCAAAGACTTTATCTATAATATCATCAGGTATACCGCCTGCATTATCTTTTATTGTGATTATTGCATTATCATCTACTTTGTGTATATCTGCAAATATAAGTCTTCTTTGATCATTTTTTGTCTGTAAAATATCTCTTGCATTGTTTAGTAGATTCATAATAACCTGTATCAACTCATTCTCTATAGTAGTTATTTCAATATCATCAAAATTTTCAATAACCTCTATATTTAAAGACTTATATTTTGAACTTACTATATTTAATGTCTTAGTAAAACAGTCTTGAAGTTTAAACTTTGTATGTGATTTATCTGTTTTGAAAAAAGTTCTAAAATCTTCAACAGTATTTGAAAGATACACAGCGGTGTCTGATATACTAGTTAAGTGCTCTTTTTCCTCTTCATCTGATATATCTATACCCATCTCTTTTTTTAGCATCATACCTGTTGAGGATGTAGATATCACAGATAAAGGCTGTCTCCATTGATGAGCTATATTCTCAAGCATCTCACCCATAGATGCCATTTTTGACTGATGAAC
Source organism: Campylobacterota bacterium (assembly GCA_034716855.1). GTDB lineage: Bacteria > Campylobacterota > Campylobacteria > Campylobacterales > Arcobacteraceae > JAIOSF01. Next base: position 4,996 of record JAYEKV010000202.1, read on the forward strand.
AAGCATAGTTTCTTTCTCTTCAAGTTCTCTTTGAACCTTTTTTTGAAGAGTAATATCCAAAAATGATGATACATAATATAAAATCTCCCCATTTTCATCAAGAACTTCATATATAGTTAATTGTTCATTTACTATAGTACCGTCTTTATGACGATTGTTTATCTCACCGATCCAAAAATGATTTTTTTCTAAAGAGGCATGCATCTTATTATAAAACTCATCATCATGCATCCCTGATTTTAATATATTTGGAGTTTTCCCGATAACTTCTTGAGGTGTATATCCCGTAATATCGGTAAATGCTTTATTTACTCGTAAAATCACATGATCTTTATCTGTAATAGCCATACCGCTTTGTGTTTCAAAAGCTACTGCTGCTATTTGAAGTTCCTTTTGAGAAGATTCTATTCTTTCAAGCATTGTATTTACTTCATCGTACAAATAACCAAACTCATTTTCCTCTTGTGTCGTTACTCTTTGATTCAAAGATTCTACAAGCTTTATATTCTCCAAAAAAGAGACTAATTTTAAAATTGGCTCAGTAAATCTTTTTGCTAACAGTACAGCCAAAATATAAGATAATACACACATCACAGATAAAGTTATGATTAAAACAGATATATCTCTTTTTATAACTTCATAAATAGAATCTATCTCAAATTCAAACTGCACAAATCCTAGATCCGTATCTTGATATTTTGCGTCAAGATATAAGATCAAATTGCCGTTTTCAATATATGCTTTTCTGTCAGCTTTTTGTGGAAGAAATTTAACTTCAAAACTTTTATCTAACTTATTATATTGAAAGATAGGTTTTCTGTCTAATCTATATAATACCATTTTATTTAAAGTAGAAAATGATTTAAGTTGTGAAGTTATATCAGCTGCTGCTGATACATCATTTAGTAAAGTAAGCTTCGCTATATCCTGACCAAGTACAAGTCCTACTGTTTTAGCCAGATTCATTGATCTTTCATGTTGATTTCCCATATACCATGAAACAAAACTACCGTATCCTACCAAACCAGTAAGCAAAGTTACAAGCATTATGATACCTATAAGTTTCCTCTTTATAGACCCATTATATTTCAAATATAAATTCCTCTATACTATTTTTTAGATGGATTATCAACAGGAACAGCAGAGTCGTTTCCCCACTCTTTCCAAGAACCGTCATACACAGAAGCTTTAAATCCAAGCTTTTTTAATACAATATAGTTTAAAGCAGCTTCAGCACCACCTTGACAATATAAGATCACCTCTTTATCTTTAGGGATATCCTTATAAAGCTTTGCAAGCTCATCAAAATCCTTCATTCGGCTTCCATCTTTTGTAACTTGGAAGTTATTTGTACAAGCATAATTTTTTGCAGTTGGAATATGTCCAAATCTTTTTGATATAGATTCTTCACCCATATAATGTGTATTTGCTCTTCCATCTATAATAGTTTTTTTACCTATTGAAAGAAGTGTACTTAGTTTTGTTTGTATCTGATTGTTATCTACTCTTGGTACGAACTCTTTTCTTTTTACCACAGTGTCTTTTGTAGATATAGGTAAATTTTGTTTAAGATAATTACCGTATGCGTACTGTAAAAGTCCAACATTGTTATGTCCAAGAACTTCCAATATCCAATACAACCTTGCAGCCCAAAAAAACTCACCATTGTCATATGCAACCACTAAACTATCTTTATCTACACCTGCATTACTAAAAACATCTTTCAAAGCATCAAGTTTAGGCATCATCCATGTTTTTGCATCAAACAGGTTCTTAAGACCTGGTACATTTACAGCACCTTCCAAGTGACCTTTTTTATACTCGTCGTATTCCCTAATATCAAGTATAACAACTCTTGGGTCGTTATAATGCTCTTTGAGCCACTGTACCGGTACTACCTCTGGGATCTCTTTTTTGACTATACTTCCTTCAGCATAAAGTGATAATGAAAGAAAAACTATTATTATAAGATTTTTTAATAACATGGCAACAACTCCTTAGTAGTAAATAAAATTGTTATCATCATATAATAAAAACAATTACATAAAAATTAAACATGTCATATTTTTTATTACAACTATTAAGTTCCCTATAACGACTTTTTACATAGAATATAACACATTATAAATAGAGGAAAATATGTGAAAATATTACACTTTAGCGATACACACCTTGGCTACAATGATCTTGATATCATAAATGAAAACAATATCAACCAAAGAGAGGCAGACTTTTATGATGCTTTTAGTAAAGTTGTAGATGATATAAAAACACTAAAGCCTGACTATATTATCCATACGGGAGATCTTTTCCATAGAACAAGTCCAAGCAACAGAGCTATAACATTTGCACTTGAGCAATTTAAAGTTATAAACTCTCTTGGGATACCTTTTATACTAATAGCAGGAAATCATGAAACACCGCGTACAAACTTAAGCAGTCCGATTTTAAAGATATTTGATAATTTTGAAAATATCTATAGCTCATATGACCAAAAATATAAAAAAATAGAATTTGAAGATATTATTTTCCACACCTTGCCTCATATGAACGACGAAACTAAAGCCCAAACCCAAATAGATACATGTGAAAAAAATATTGATCAAAGTAAAAAAAATATTATGATGCTTCACTGTTCTGTTGGTGCTTGGTATTTGATGCAGGAGTTTGGAGAGTGGGTATATCCAACTTCCAAAGAGTACATTTTTGAAAAAATGGACTATGTAGCACTAGGACACTGGCATGGCTTTGGTAGTGTAGGGAAACACCCAAATGTATACTACAGCGGCAGCTTGGAGCGAACAAGTTTAAATGATAAAAGAGATTCAAAAGGTTATGTACTAGTTAATATAGATGAAGAATTAAAAGTGGAGTATAAAGAGATAAAGATAAGACCTATAGTCACTAAAGAGATTGATAGTGAAAATTATGAAACTTCTATGAATGATATTGATATATCAAATTGTGATAACGCTATAGTTGAAGTAACTCTTAAAAATCTTACCCCTTCAAAATCTATAGATATACCAAACCAAAATATAAAAGAACTTTTTCCTAATGCTATGAGCGTAACTGTAAAAAGAGAATTTATAAAAGATGAAAATACAAAAGAGATAGAAGATATAGAAGCTGTATCTTTACAAGAGTATTTTTTAGACCATATTAAAGACGCAAGCAGTGATGAAAAAGAAAATGAAAGACTAAAAGCTAAAGTTCAAGAGCTATTTAGAAGCTACGAGGAGATGAACAATGATATTGATTGATCTTAATCTTCAAAATTTCAAAAAATACACACAGTTTAATATAGAGTTCACACAAGGGCTTACAGGTATCATAGGTAAAAACGGAAGTGGTAAGTCCACTATATTTGAGTCTATACTTTTTGCACTTTATGGAGAACTTAGAGCAAAAGGATACAAAGAAACTATACGAAATGCAAGTGCTTCCACAAAAGATCATGTTGTAGTTGAGCTTAGATTTGAGATAGAAAATACCCTATATAAAATAGTAAGAGAGTTTAGAGGAAAGAGTTTAAGTGCAACTGCTAAACTCTTTAAAAATAAAGAGCTTATCGTAAGTGGAGCAAAAGAGGTCACCGCAACAATAGTAAAACTTACAAAGATGTCAAAAGATGCCTTTATCCATACACTTTTTGCTTCACAAAAAGAGCTTACCTCTTTAAGTACTTTAAAAAATGAAGATAGAAAAAAAATGATACGAAAACTTTTGGGACTTGAAAAGATAGACTTCATAGAAAAAGAGCTTATTGAAAGATCGAGACAGATAAAAAGAGAGATTGAAGCAAATAAAGAGTTCCTTCTAAGTGATAGTGAGGTTGGAGAAAAAAAACTGCTGTTTTTACAATTTCAAAAGAAAAATAAAATATTAGATAATGAGATAGAGGTCAAAAATAAAGAGCTTGACAAATTAAAACTGCAAGAGATAGATATAAAAAAAGAGCTTGTAAATTTCACAGAAACAAAAGAGAAAAGGCAAAAGCTCTTTTCATCCTTAGAGCTTATAAAAAACAATATAGACTCAAATAGTACAAATCACAAAAAACTTCAAGATGAACTAAAACAGCTTCAATTAAAACAAAATGAATACGATAAACTAAAAGAGATAAAAGAGCTATTTATAAAACTTGAAAATGATCTTAAAGATCAAAATAACTTAAAAGAGAGCTGGTTAAAAAAAGAGGGGCTTTTTAAAGAACAAGAACAGCTGCGAGTACAATACAAAAAATCCAAGAATGATATAAAAGAGCTTGAGAATGAGTGTTTGATGTATGATAAACATCTCTTTGATGCCAATAATATTGAAAAAAATATTTCACATATACAAGATAATATCATAGAGAAACAAACTATAGAAAAAGAGATCTTAGCAGAGATATCAAGTGAACAAAAGCTAATCGACCAAACAAATAAAAAGATATCAGACCTTAAAAATCTAGGAGCTTTATCTAACTGTCCAACTTGTACAAGACCACTGCTTGAAGAGTACGATAATGTTATAAACTCACTAAACCAAATTGTTGAAAACAACCATAAAGAAAATATTAAAAAGCATCAAATCCAGTTAACACATGTACAGGAACAAAAAAACAATTATGATAAACAATTAAAAGATAAACAAACACAACTAAATGAATTAACAAAACTTATAACTATAATTCAAAGTAAACAAAAAGATCTTTTAAAAGCAAAAGAATATTTTAAAACAATCGAAACGAAAGGGATACAAAACAAAGCAGAACTTTCAAAGCTTGAAAAATACAGCTACGATGAAAATATACACAAAAAACTGCAAGAGGAACATACAACCCTACAGCCAAAATACACACACCTACAAAATCTGCACATACAACTGCAAAGAATACCAATAATAACAAATGAAATTTCATCTATATACAATAAAATTGAAGAATTAAATACAAAATACATCAATATAGAGATCGAATATAAGATGATTAACTATGATGAGAAAAAGCATCTATCAAAAAAAGAGCAGTTTGAAAAACTACAACAACAAAAAGAGAATATGATAAATGTACTTTTCAAATTAAAAGATGACGCTTCCAATCTAAAAGGAAAAATTGAAAATATTAAAAATACTTTGGAAAACAACCAAAAACATCTAAATAAACTTCAAACAAAAAAAGATGACCTAAATGACTATGAAAAGATAAAAGTAAACCTTGCACAGTTCAAAACCAAACTAAACTCTAAAATAGCTCCTCGAATCTCAAACATAGCTTCAAGCCTATACAGTACAATAACAAAAGGTAAATACCAACATATAGAAGTAAGCAGCGACTTTGACTTTTCTATATATGATGATGGGATAAAATATCCAATAGAGAGATTTTCAGGAGGGGAAGTGGATCTAGCAAATCTGGTACTTCGTATAGCTATCTCCAAAACACTAGTTGAACTTAACGGTGCAAGTAGTGTTGAATTCCTTGCCTTTGATGAAGTTTTTGGCTCTCAAGATGAAGCAAGACGCCTAGAGATACTAGAGATATTCCACACAATAAAAGAGCAATACAGGCAGATATTTTTAATATCACATGAGATAGAGATCAAGGAGATGTTTGAGAGTGTAGTAGAGTTATAAAACTCAACAAAACTTACTCACTTGGAATTAGAGGAAGAGTTATCCTAAATTCTATCTTTTTAGATAGAGAAAAGTAAGAATACTTATATTTAATAGCTTCTAACAATTATATCTTTTTTTAGACCATTTTTGGAACAATAATATTGTTTAAAATGATTCTGATAGCTAGGGACAATTAAAAAGTTGTCAATATACAACTCTATATCATAAATACTTTGTTTTTATAATTCTATTTTGTGACAACAACCACTTTGTAAGTTAAAAGTGGTACCAAACTGGCACCACAATTTGAAAACTAGTAAATTCCCATTTTAAGCTTAGTATCTCCAAGTAGCATTGGTTTTTTCTCATCAGACCCAAACTCTTGAATAGCTTCAATATTTACAGAGTAAGTATTTCCTCTACCTCCCGAACATGGTGGTAGATATGCTCCAGGTGTTTTACCAAACTGTCCACCGTTATGGGCATTTTCAGATGTGAAATTTACAGGTAAGTTAAAAGTTTCACCTTTTATAGACGGTATAGTTACATTAGTAGAACTATTTGCAACTTTATATCCCACTACACCATGTCCACCGTGATTCATTCTTTGAACTGACTCATCATTAAAAGATAAAATTATCTTATTTGTATCTTTTGGAAGATTTGTAATCATAATTTTAGGTGAATGCCCACCGTTTTTATTGTAGTCTGAACAAATTTCATCTTTAGGTACTCTATTACCATCCCATTTTGCATCTGCAAATTTAGCTTTTATATCAACCTTATTAGGTAACACCTCATATTTTGCACACCCACTAAAACCTATTGCCATTGCAAGTGCAAGAGCTCCTGTGATATATTTTTTGTTTAAAATCATTTTTTCTCCTTTATTTTGATTTAATCTTTAATGCATCTAACTACATAACCATCACCCCTTACATTTTCCTCTTCATAAAGACTATAGTAATCTGCTAAACTTTTTTCAGTAATCCAACCGTCTGGAGTTTTATTAAATATACCAATACTAATAGTTTTAATAAAATAACCTCCTTCACTAATGCTAGAAGTCCAATAATGTCCATATTCTCCTATCCAACGAAAGGACGAAGTTTCATTCGTTCCTATAGCCGTAACACGGTAACCTGTATTTGCTAATTTGAATTCATTATGTTTATATCTTTCTATATTTTCATCAGGAGTTTTAAATTCAGATAAAAGTTCTTCATATGTTGGTACTCTAAAACCTGTAGGGCATATATCCCAATTAGAAGATCTTGAAGTAGCACTTGAATCGACACTAGTCCAATCACTATGAAATCTTATAAAGTTATCATGATCTGGTGTCAAAGTTGAACTTTTTGTTGTTGTCTCTTCCGAGATGGCTTTTTCATGACCATCCGCTGCTCGCCCCCACTGATAATAATCACCAAAACATGTTTGTTCACTTTCTACATAAGCTTCTTTTGTAGTAAAATTAGAATATGATTGACATGATTTTTTTGCACCTAAGTTTCTATCTAGCCAAACTTTTCCAGTATATTGTGAAGTTATTGTTTCATAAGTAAGTCCTTTAAAAGTAATAGTACCATCATTATTATATGTAGTTGTATCTGCAATAATATCAGTATCAACACTACAGTTACTATTAGCATTTATCCAAAAACCATCTCCAGCATTTAAAGAGTTCATAGTTCCTATACTTGAAGGAATATTATAGTTTTCATTATTTGTAATGTGTATTTTCCAACTATTGTTATTATATGTCCAAATAGTATCAATACATTTATTGTTAAAACCATCCATAGATGTTATATCTTCACTTGCACCTTTTAATTGCCATCCATTAGTTATGTTAAACTCTTGTCCTAAAGAATTTATAGAATATAACAAACTAATTAAAATCACTTTACTAAAACTCTTATACATTTATATCCTTTTTTATTGATATTATAGCTAAAAAGTGCTATTAACTTAATTAATAGTTTTAGTGGATATGGCTAGTTCCAAAATTTAAATCTGAAGTGCAATTTTTTAAAAATAGAAAATAAAAAGTTGTGATTTTAGATTTGAAGAGGTTAAATGTTAAAATCTTTCTTCAAATTCT
>JAYEKV010000203.1:0-12700 GCA_034716855.1 Campylobacterota bacterium
AAAAAAGGTACAGGTAAAAATGCTGATGTTGAAGGATTAGAGATAGGTGGTAAAACAGGAACTAGCCAAATAGCAAGTGGAGGTAGATACCAAAAAAAATATATATCTAGTTTCTTTGGGTTTGCTAATGATAGTTCAAATAATAAATATACCATAGGTGTATCTGTATTTGAACCATCTTGGAAATATCACTATGCTTCACAGTCGGGGGCTGTTGTTTTTAAAGAAATTATAGATATTTTAAAATTTCTTGATAAAATTTGAAATAAAGTAAAATATTGTGTGTAATTACACAAAGGATAAGTAATTGCCTACAGTATTAAGAATTGATGGATATAGATTTTTCTTCTTTAGTAACGAACATACGCATGAACATATACATATTGAAAAGGCTGATATGTATGCAAGGATAGAATTAGAATCTTTACAAGTGACAGATAGTAATAATCTTTCTTCAAAAGATTTAAAAAACTAGATACATATACAAAAAGACTTGAAAATGCAAAACTTGAAGAGTTGAAAAATTATAAACTTATTGCAGGTGGAGTAGGGGTACACTTTGAAGATATTGATGAAGACTTATCTGTTGAGGGTATTATAAGAGATTTTGGTAATGAATCAAAAAGAATTAATATCTCTTTGCAAGCAAATCTTTTAGATCAAATAGATCAATATGCAAAAGAACATCATCTAAGTAGATCAGCTCTCATTCAAAAAGCAACATCTGAATATATAGCAAGCTAATTTATTATGGTTAAGATTTCTATAGAAGCAATTCAAAAATGGAACCAAATACCATCTGAAGCTCAAAAGAAACTACTTGATACTTTACCGTTAGGAAATATTTTTTAGTTTCAATTATAAGTTAAATTATCTACTTTACATATCTGTGTAGATGATGTAAAGGTGGCTAATTTTATGAGAGTTTGATGAATAGCTGCAACGACACATTTATAATGAAGTGCAGTTATTCATCTTAGATATTTGTAAGAGCCGAAGTAGCAACTCTTTCTTAAAATGAAATTGATACCAAAGGGGTACAAATTTCTTCATTAGTTTCACAAACTTTATATGAGTAAGTTCCACCACTTTTGAGTTTATCTGTATATATTCCATCATTTTCCTCTGTAAAGGATACATCCGCTACTCTTGGATCTTTTCTAGTAATTATCACATTTGTTGTTGTTAAGCCTGCCCAATTAAGATGTACATATTTACTTCCTTTTATTTTTTCATATGATAGTTCTAAAGTTGCATCAGATGTTTGACCTAAGACTGTTATCTGAGTTTGATTAGATCCTGTAGCACCTTTATCATCTGTAACAGTTAATTTAGAATAATAAGTTCCAGGTGTAGTATAAGAGTGTGTTGATACAGCTTGGTTTGATGTTGTATTATCACCAAATTCCCATAGATAACTTACAATAGAACCATCTTCATCAGATGAGTTTGAACCGTCAAATGATACTGTCAGAGGTGCATCTCCACTTGTTGGATTTACTAAAATGTTTGCTACGGGAGCAATATTTGGTGAAGTGTTATAATTATTTGCCATCTCAATAGCAGCTCCTGCATCAATTCTACCATGACCAGTTCTAATATCTTCACCTGTATCATCTATGTCTGTTGCTGTTGTAAATAAGATCTCCTCTACTTGATCTGGAGTAAAATCCGGATCTATAGCATAGATCAAAGCACCGACTCCTGCAACCATTGGTGAAGAGAATGAAGTACCTGAATAATAGACAAATTTGTTATCTTTATATGTGGTAGCTATATCAACACCCGGTGCAGTTATATCAATAAATGAGCCATATGTTGAGAATGATGCTTTTTGATCATTTTGATCTGTCGCACCAACAGCTACAAAAGAGTTAAAATCAGGATATTGTATAACATTATATTTTTTTCCATTATTACCTGAAGACATAAACAGTAACCCACCGTTTTCTTTAAATGTTGTGGCTGCAGAATCAATTGCAGTAGAATTTGCTCCTCCATATGATAAGTTGGCGATTTTTCCATTTTCAGTGCTACAGTGACTTATCGCTTTTACCATATCCGATATGTAGGCATAACCTTCAATATCATCAAAATTAACTTTAATAGGATAGATACCAACATTCCAATTTACACCGGCTACGCCATCTATGTTATTACCAATAGCTCCAACTACACCAGATGTACCCGTTCCATGACCGATTTTATCTTCTACATCTTGATTTTGTGATACAACATTAAAACCTGGCAGTAATAAGTTTGCAGACAAGTCAATATGATCTGTATCTACACCTGTATCAATAATACAAACTTTGATATTTTCACTACCTTGAGTTAAATCCCAAGCAAGAGGTGAGTTTATTTTAGGATGATGCCATTGTGCACCATAAAATTCATCATTTGGTTCTGTTGTTAACGGTAAAGCCATATCAGGCTCGGCAAATTTTACGGCATTTGTATTTTTTAGACGATCAGCAAATGACTTTTCCAAACCTTTGATGTTTTTTATCTTGACAACTATTATCTCAGTACCGTTGATTGTCTCCTTTGAGATAATTGTATTTTTATTTATTAATGAATTTAAAGCTTTTAATTCATTAGGTTTAGCATCTGCTTTTAACTCAAAAATTATTGTAGAGTCTCTCACAACCGGCTCTTTTAAAGTTATTGACGAACCAGCTACCGTAAATATAACTGAACTTGCTACTGCACTTAAAAATATTCTTTTTAACATGATAAGTTACCTCCTAATCATCTTTCTTATAAATAATTATAACTTAAAATTGTAGTAAATTTGTGGTGTGTTTAAGAGAGTCTTACAATAGGCTTAACATTCTCATAAACAATATTAAAAACGAGTTGTTTCTTTTTATCTATCCATCCCGATGTTTGGTCGTTGTAGATAATAATATTTGCACTATTTTTATCTTTAAACGGTCTTATGGCTCTACCTATGATCTGCTGCATTCTTGCAGTATCTTCAAAAGGCGGATAAGCAGGACTTGCACAAAAAACATTTCTAATAGAGGGTATATCCGTACCTTCTCCTAAAAGTTTTGAAGTGCCTATTAAAACATAATCTGTAATTTCATTGTCAGTTAGACTATTAAAAATCACATCTCTATCTTTTGCTTTTGTGTCAGCATCTATATAAAGTATATTGTATTGAGTTAAGAGTTCCTCTTTTAGTTGTTGGGCTAGTTCTAATGTGTTGACAAGTATTACTGATCTGTTTTCCCCGTAGAGTTTTTTTTCACTGTTTAGGGAGTATTTTATATCTTTTATAATAGTTTCTTTTCTTTTTTTTGATTTGTCTATATTTTTTTTGAGCATCCCAAGCTTTATATTAAAATCAAGTGATTGAAGATAAGGCTGGTCTATATTGATCTTATAGTTTGTATCTTTGAAATGTATATTGGGACGAACTAAAAAGTTGTCTTTGTATAGATTGTCTATCTCAATACGGCTTAGTTCATTTCCTACAAGTTCAAAAAGTCTTTTCTCATTTTGAGTATTGTTTCTATATGGTGTAGCTGTTAGACCGTGTTTGTACATAGCAGGTATTTGTGAGACAACATTGTAATAAACTTCCGCACTTGCTTTATGCATCTCATCACATATAAGCATAGAATATTTACCTTGTATCACTCTGTCTAAAGAAGATTGGTTATTTAAAGCTTGCCATGTGGTGATTAGAATTGGTGCATCAAACTCTTTTTTTGATGCGCTAAGTTCACCTATGCAGTCAGGGTCTATGTTTAAAATAGATTGGAATCTTTTTTTTGTTTGTTTTACCAAGTCTGACTTTGGAACTATAAATAGTGTTCTTATATTTCTTTTTGCTATTAGATAAGCAGCTATATTTGTTTTACCTGCACCTGTTGGAGCATAGATATATCCTGTAAGTGTTGTACGGGTAAATTTATCGATACAATCTTGTTGGAATCTTCTTGGATGAAAGTTTTTTATAGATATAGATTCTTTGTCATCTATGATTTTACAGTTGTCTCTTTGTGGAACATTTACATTCCAGTGGATCTCTTTACAAATTTTTTTAAATTTTGTGAGTAACTCAAGCACTTTACCGTAAGGAAATAGCTTTTGAGTCTCTCCATCAATAAGTGTGATTTGACTGTCTATAATTAGCTGCATCATTTGCTCCATAAATATTATTAAAACATTATATGAAAAAAAATGATATTACTTTAAAAGTATGACAAATTGCAATGTTTATTTAGGTATTTTTTAATCCACATATATAACATCCATATCATCATGATTATGGGTATGGTCTTGGATATATTTTAAAGCTTTGTTTGCAAGTATATATTTAATATTGTGATTATCTATATTTTCTAAAATCCAATATAAGTAGTCTATATCCAGATCTATCCACTTATATCCGGCAAATTTCCCAAAACCTACTTTTTGAGTTTCGATAGGAGAGTTATATATGCTGTCTAATTGTTTTTGAGCTTGTTTATTACCCATATCTGCAAGACCGTGAAGATATTCTGTTGAGAGTTTATCCCACTCTAAACCGTTATATATTCCAAAATCTATTGTATCTGACATCTATATTCTTTATTTAAATTTTAAACTCTTATCTTTTTTAAGTTCACGATTTTCCAAGATTTTCCATCTTACAATAGGTATATCTTTTAATGCATATCCCGGTATTCCACACAAGGTTACATCTTTAATTACTTCATAGGTATAAATTGGTTTATAACCTAAAATAGATTTTTCACCTCCGAAGTGATCAAATTCATATAAAGATTCTACTACATTATCTTTTATCTTTACTGCAACTTCTCCAGAGGTGATGATATAAAGTTTATCTTCTGTAGTAATTATTGTACCTTTTTTAAAACTATACTCCTCTATTGCTTCAATGGTTTTATGAAGTGTTGAATTTGTTATGTTTTCGTTGAACAGTTCCGTTCTTTGCAAAATAATTTGTTTGGAGTTTTTCTCTATCATACTTTCAAGAAGATGATGTTTGAAAATAAAGTTGTAAAAGAAATCTGTCGGGATCTCTAATAATTTAACAAAATTTTTAGCAACAAATGTTGATGATGATAATCCTTTAGTCAGCGCTATTTTTTCACCTATTATTATTCCAGGTGTTAAAATCACATTGTTGTTCATGTTTTTTTTAACTTTCTCAATTTGACCGTTTAATATAAGATAGACATTGTCAATATTCTCACCTTCTCTTATTATAATTGCTTCAGGATTAAACTCAACAACATTGAAGTTTAGAAAAACTTTTCTTTTGTAGTTTTCAAGATGTGGAAAATTTGATTTTAAATAGGTATATATTAAGCTTAGGTCATAATTATTGTTTGATGGAATAAGTACATCATCCAGACCGAATAGTGATCCGCTTCCTATTCTCTTCTCATCATGGCTTAATTCCTTTGAAGTATGTGCCAATACTATTTTAGAGGTTTCATCGTCATAGAAGTCTTTGATATTACCATGAATCATCCCTCCACCTATATCGATCTTTTTTAAATCTAATTTTTGTTTATAGTTTTTTACAACCTCATTGAAGAAATCTTCTGAAATACCTATTTGTTCATTGTTTTTTACAACCATCTCTTTTAATATATCTATATCGATAATATCGGCAAAGTGCCCATAGGTCTTGTAACCGTTTCCATAAAGTGTTCTAAATACAAAGATCGTTGTCTCAACAGGGTGTGGAGATATGTGTGGTTTTACTTCTAGACCTTCTATATCATTCCATTTGTCTATTTCTAACTCTTGTGCATCAACTAAATTGTAAAATTCAGACTCATCCAAATCCAATAATGCAGATAGTTTTTTTGCAGTTGCTTTGATAACCAGTTTTGATGCGAAGAATTTAATCTTTTTATCACTTCTTATAAGTGTTGTTATACCTGCTAGATGATCATCGTGTGTATGAGTTTGGAAGACCCCTTCAATTTCATTGATATCTATACTTAGCGCATTTAGAATATGTTTGAAGTTTGGTACAACATCAATTACATATAATTTCCCCTGAAACGAGATAATGGAGTTCATTGATGGTCTGTTTATATCCCAGCCGTCACCTTGCCCTGAATGTATTACGGAGAAATAATCTCTTTTGATTTTGTATTGAGGTAAAAAATAAGGTGATGGATATGTTTGATCTTTACTTAGGTTAAGATCTACTTCAATACTCATGTCTTTATATGTTATAACAAAGATATTATGTTTTTTTCTTTCTATAAAAACATTGTTTCTGATCTGAACTTTTTCTTTTTCAACAATACAGCTTTCTAATAAACAATCAGCAGATTTCAGTTTACCAAATGCAAATCTTAATTTCATGTTCATCAGTTCTTCTGCTTTGTCATTATCTATTCCACAAGCTTCTATCTCCTCTTTTGAGATAAGACCGTAGTTACCTCTGTAGATATAGTTCATTTGAGCTTTTACTTGGGAACTTGAACCAATCATTACAGGTTTGATACCGCTATTGTTTGGGTGGTTTGGTAATATCAATCCTTGTCTGTATAGCATTTGAAGTACAGAAAACTCTGACATATTGGAGAATTCTCCGTTTTGTATCATACTATCACTAAGAAGAATTGCATTGGGACCTGTTTCAAATGTAGTTCCATTTTTAGTTACCGGTACGATGACATTATTTTTAATAAGGTGCTTTACACTTTCTGCAGGTGCTCCACATTGTATATGAAGGTTTGCTTCAGGAATTTCTACATAGACTAACCCATTGATAATATCAGTTTTTTTGATCATAACCACCCTTTTGAAATTTATACAATAGAATAGCATATTTTTCATTATAGAACATTCACTGTAAAATATTCACCATATTTTCACTTTTATAAATTACAATGATACATTACTATAAAATAATCAGGACTTGAAATGAAAAAATTAGTATTTGTACTTCTTCTTATAAATTGTGTTTTTGCAAATGATACAAAGCATATTTTATTATTGAATTCTTACCATCAAGGGATGACTTGGGTAGATAATCTTACTAAAGGTGTTCATGATATATTAAATATTGAAAAAAATAACTACATAATTCATATCGAAAACATGGATACTAAACGACATAACACTAAAGAGTACTATAAGTCAGTTGCTCATTTGTATAAAAACAAATATAAAAATATAAAGTTAGATCTTATTTTATCCTCTGATAACAATGCTTTTGATTTTTTAAGAAAATACAGAAATGATATATTTGGGGATGTTCCAGTCTCTTTTAGTGGTGTTAACAACTTTTCTAGATCAATGATTGCCGGTCATACAAACTATACCGGAGTTGCCGAAAATTTTTCGGATGTAAGTACAGTTAATACAATACTCAAACTTCACCCAAATACTAAAAAAATATATATACTGAATGATTATTTAAAAACAGGAAGAGCCTGGGAAGCATCTATGAGAAAAAATCTTGAAATTTTTAAAGGTAAGGTTGAGATACAATATAGTAAAAATCAAACCCTTAAAGAGCTTCAAAACACCGTAAAGTCATTAGAAAAAGACACGGTGTTGCTTATGGGAGTATTTTTTGCAGATAAGAATAAAGAATATTTAACATATGAGAAGATAGGAAAGTCTTTATTGGATCAATCCCTTGTTCCTGTATATTGTTTATTGAATTTTAATATATCTAACGGTGTTATTGGGGGTGATGTAATAAGTGGTTATCATCAAGGTGCTATGATGGCAAAACTTGGTTTGAGTATTTTACAAGGTATTAACCCTGCTGATATAGAGATAGTTGAGGATGGTGCAAATAAATTTATATTTAATGACAAGGCCTTGAAGAAATTTAAAATAGACAAAACACTTCTTCCTAAAAATTCAATAATAATAAACGAAAAAGAATCCTTTTACCATAAATACGGATTGAGTATTATAATCTTTTTAGTGGTATTTGCCATATTAGTTATGATGTTTTTATTGTTTTATAATAAAAAAAGTCTCAATAGTGAAAAAAGTATTTTAAGACTTATAGTTTATGCACCTTTGATTTTTATCCCAAGTATCATCGCTATATTGATCTATACAATTTTATCAAACAACAATGAAGTATTTAAGAATAATATAAAAGAGTTGGGAAAAAGTATTTTGATAAATCAAAAACAACTAACAATGTTTGAGGTGGAAAAGTTATCACAAGAGATTATAGATAGAGATGATACGCTTGAAAATATATTAAACTATATAAATTTAAAGAAGTATAGTAATAACGGTTATTTTTTCGCAATAAATAAAAAGGGCTTGGTATTAGCACATGGTGCAAAGAAAGACTTAATAGATAAAAATGTATATAATTATAAAGATAACAGTAAAGAGTATTATATTAGAACACTTATAAAAAATGCTATGAATAATAGTTTGGAGTTTGTAGACTACGAGTGGGAAAATCCTGAAACAAAGCAAGTAGAAACCAAATATACATATGCTAAATATATCCCTAAATATGAGATGATCATAAGTTCAGGTGTTTATGTTGGAAATATAGAAAAGGAACTAAGTGAAAGAATAAAAGAGTTGAATGATAAAAATGAAGATCAGATCAATATGATACTTTTTATATCTTTTGCTGTTTTAGTGTTGTCTTTAATTGTAACATTTGTTTTATCAAATATTATAAAAAAGATATTTCAAAACTATAGTAAAGAGTTAGATAGTAAAAATAAAAATCTTGAAGAGGTAAATGAAACACTGGAAAAAAGAGTTCATGAAAGAACTCAAAATCTTGAGAATGAGAGAAATAAAATAAAAACCTTCCTTGATGCAACGATGGAAGCGATATTTATATCAAAAAACGGTATCTGTGTAGATGTGAACAAAAGTGCCGTAGAGATTTTTGGTTATGACTCAAAAGAGAATATGATAGGTAAAAAGTTATTGGACTTTGTCTCACCAGAATCACACAATATCGTACAACAAAAACTAAAAGATCATGACTCAAAACCGTATGAGGGTATAGTATCCAAAAATGATAAGAGTAAATTCACGGCATATATAAGAGGATTGAATGTAGATAATACAGATCTTCGTATATCAAGTGTTATTGATATAACACATCTAAAACAGCTTGAATCTCAGTCAAAACATGCTGCTATGGGTGAGATGATAGGTAATATAGCACATCAATGGAGACAGCCTTTATCTGTAATATCATCTGCATCTACTGGTATATTGATAAAAAAAGAGTATGGTTTACTGGATGATTCTGAGCTTGAAAGTTTATGTAGTCAGATTGATGAAAATGCACAATATCTTTCACAAACAATTGATGATTTTAGAGACTTTATAAAAGGTGATACAAAACCTGTTAGTTTTAATCTTAAGAATGATACCGATAGTTTTATAAAACTTATGGAAAGTAATATTAAAAATAATCATATTCATATTATATTGGATATTCAAGAAGATATTGAATTAAAAGGGTTCCCTAATGAACTTATACAGTGTTTTATTAATATTTTCAATAATTCAAAAGATGCTTTTCATCAAAATGAGATAAATGAAGATGAAAGATTTATCTTTATAACTCAAAAAATGACAGAGAATACTGCGATGATATCTTTTAAAGATAATGCAGGAGGAATCCCTGAAGATATAATAGCAAAAATCTTTGAACCTTATTTTACTACAAAGCATGAGTCTCAAGGTACTGGACTGGGGCTGCATATGTCATATAATTTAATAGTAAACCATATGCAAGGAACAATTGAGGTGTTTAATCATAAATATGAGTATAAAGATAAAAAATACAAGGGTGCAGAGTTTATAATAACGCTTCCATTGTCTTAATAACACAATTATATAAGACATTTAGGAAGCACCTATTTTGTCATTGTGTTAAAACTGTGCCAACTATTAAGACCTAGAAATAAGAATACAGACAGTTAATTAACAATGAAACGAAAAAAGAATATAATCATATCATATTTGATGTGATTAATTTGATTAATCGGTTCATAAGAGTAAAATAGTAAAAGGTAAGTTATGAAAAGATGGTTATGGGAACAAGAAGATTATCCCAACTTTACTTATGATTTAAAAAGGTTAGAACATCTTATTCAAAAGATTTCATTAGAGCAAGGCTATTTAATAGCAATGACTGATATTATGAATAAAGACAGTATCATAAATAGACAAGTAGAAGCCTTAGAGAATGAAGCTATAAATACATCTGCTATTGAGGGTGAGATATTAAATAGAGATAGTGTAAAAGCTTCTATTCTTAAAAAGATAGGGTTTAGTGATGTTGATTATAAAAAGATAGATGAAGCTACAGAGTATCTTATTGAAGTTTTAGTTGATGCTAATACAAACTACAATACAGATTTAACATTGGAGCGATTGTTTGGTTGGCATAATGCACTTTTTCCAAGAGGATACAGTGGTCATTTTAAAATCAATGTAGCTACATTTAGAGGTGAAGAGACTATGGAAGTAGTTTCAGATGAATTAGGAAGAGAAAAAACTTTTTATGTTGCACCACCCAGAGATACTATAGAAAGAGATATGGATAGATTTTTAGATTGGTTTAATACAACTCCAGAGAGTTTAATAAAAGCTGCTATTGCTCATCTGTGGTTTGTAATAATCCATCCATTTGATGATGGAAATGGAAGACTTACAAGAGCTATAACAGATTTGGTCTTATCAAAAATAGAACAATCTAGTTTTTCTAAACTTTATTCAATGTCTAGTGCTATTAATACTGATAGAAAAGGATATTATAAAGCATTAGAGAGAACAACAGGATATGTAAGGAAAGAAGATAATCATCTCGATATAACTATTTGGATTGAATGGTTTTTAACTACACTACACACAGCACTACTTGATACAAAAAGTAAGTTAGGTTACATTCTTGATAAAACAAAGTTCTGGGATAAGTTTAAAGATAGTGGTTTAAATGCAAGACAAACCAAAGTTATAAATAAAATCTTAGATGTTGGAGTTGAGAATTTCAAAGGTGATTTAAGTAAACAAAAATATATAAAAATTGCTGATACAACTTCAAGTACAGCATCAAGAGATATATCTGAACTTTTAGAATTAAGTTGTTTAGAACAAGTTGAAGGTACTGCTGGTAGGAATGTTAGGTATATTGTAAAAGTTTAATAAATATATTACAATTGATCTATATTTTGAAGATATAGATCATTATACTTTTGTTAGAAAGCTAATATTTGCAGTGTTTTATGTATATTCATATCTTTACAGATAAAATTTATAATCAATTTACCTATGACAGAATAATCATATAATTTATTTGAAGTTACATAAAAATTACAATTTATTTATATTGAATAAAAAATTTGTTAATATATAAATAAATATTATTTATCAGGTGGTTCATTTATGAAGAATACTAAGATTATTATATTGTTTATGTTGTTTTATTCTTATCTGTTATCAAGTGATGATTTAAAAAAAGTCTCTTTACAACTTCAATGGAAACATCAATTTCAATTTGCAGGGTATTATATAGCTAAAGAGAGAGGCTTTTATAAAGATGCCGGCTTTGATGTAGATATAAAAGAGTTTGAGTACGGTATGAATGTACCTAGTGAGATTATAAACAAAAATTCTACCTATGGTACGGGAAGACCTACTTTGATGATAAACAGATCAAATGGAGATGATGTTGTACTTCTTGCATCTATATTCCAGTCTTCACCCAATATTTTATTAGCTACAAAAGAATCTGGAATAAAATCTATTGGTGATTTTAAAAATAAAAGGATCATGGTAACAGGAGATGCAAAAGAAGATGCGACAATTATGTCAATGATATTTTCAAATGCTTTGAGCTTGGATGATCTAACTGTACAAGAACATAGTTTTGATATCAATGATCTTATAAATAATAAAACAGATCTTATGTCCTCATATATATCAAATGAACCTTTTTTATTACAAGAAAGAGGGATAGAGTCAATTATATTTGATCCTAAAGATTATGGATTTAATTTTTATAATGATATTTTATTTACAACGCAGAAGAATATAAATAAAAACCCAAAAGATGTTCAGATGTTTACAGCTGCATCTATAAAAGGGTGGGAGTATGCTTTTAACAATATAGAAGAGAGTGTTGATATGATATTAAAAAAATACAATACTCAAAATAAAAGTAAAAAAGCTTTACTGTATGAAGCAGTAGAGTTAAAAAAACTTGCATATTACAATAGTGATAAACTAGGTAAGATAGATAAAGATCAAGTGCAGAAGATATATGACTACTACAGGCTTATGGGATTTGCTAAAGGTGATATAGATATTGAAAGTTTTATATATTCTATCCATGATATGGATTTTTTATTAAATAATGAGCAGCAGCAATATTTAAAATACAAAAAAAAGATAACATACTGTATCGATCCAAACTGGATGCCTGTAGAAAAGATACAAAACGGTGTACATATAGGGATATCATCTGACTATATAAGTAATTTTAGTGAACAACTGGGTATCCCTTTGGTACTTATCCCTACAAGGTCATGGGAAGAATCGTTAAACAACATAAAAAACGGTAAATGTGATATTATCCCTATGGCAGCATTTTCATCTCAAAGGATGGAATACATTAATTTTACATCGGCATATTTAAGTTCACCTGCTGTTATCGCAACAAAATTGGGTGTTCCCTTTATAGATGATCTTTCACAGG
>JAYEKV010000204.1:0-3034 GCA_034716855.1 Campylobacterota bacterium
AAAAAAAATAAAAAAAGAGCTAATGAATAGTCAAAAAAAATATAAAGAACTTTTAGATAGTATGCTTTTATATATGCTTATAAATATTGTAATAATAGCTGTTATAATGATGGTTCTTTCTATACTTATAGGAAATAGTATAAAACAACCTATTCAAAGGTTGACAGATTCTATGCTTGCACTTATGAAGTTTGGAAGTGCTGATCAAAAAGTACAAATTACAAGTAAAGACGAGATAGGTACATTAGCTAAGCATTTTAATGATTATATGCAAAAGCAAAGAAATACTATGGCTAAAGATCTTCAGGTGGTTGAAGAGGTGGATAAGGCAATCCAAATGGCAAGAGCTGGTTTCTTTGTATATACAGTAAAAGCAACTAGTGACAATAGAGCCACTAATGATCTAAAAAAATCAGTAAATGATATGATTCAAGACCTTGGTCTAAAATTTGATCAAATTGATAAAGCACTAATAGAGTATGGGAATGCAAAATTTGATTATAAGTTTGAAGTTGATAATGTAAGTGGTACGATTGGTTCTATGGTATATGGTACAAAGGCTATAGGAAGTAATATCTCAGAACTTTTAGCAACTATAATGTTAAGTAGTGAGCAGTTGACTAAAAATATTGATGTACTTTCTACCTCTTCAAATTCACTCGCAACTTCTGCAAATGCACAGGCTGTTTCACTTGAAGAAACAGCAGCAGCTGTAGAGGAGATCTCTAGCAATATTCAAAGTAGCAGTGAAAATGTAAATAAAATGGCAAGTTTATCTGATGAAGTGACAAGTTCTGCTGATCAAGGTCAAGTTTTGGCATCAAAAACTGCACGATCAATGGATGATATAAACGAACAAGTGATTGCTATCAATGAAGCTATATCTGTTATTGATCAGATCTCATTTCAAACAAATATCTTATCATTAAATGCTGCAGTTGAAGCAGCAACAGCAGGTGAGGCAGGAAAAGGCTTTGCAGTTGTTGCACAAGAGGTTAGAAATCTAGCAAGCAGATCTGCAGAAGCAGCCAATGAGATAAAATCATTAGTAGAAAATGCTGCCGGTAAAGCAAATGAAGGGAAAGAGGTTGCAGATCAAATGATAAGCGGGTACACCTCTTTAAGTGAAAAGATATCTCAAAATAAGCAAATGATAGATACTGTTTTAGAAGCATCTAAAGAACAAACAAAAGGGATAGTCCAGATCAATGATTCTATAAATATTTTAGATAAGAATACTCAGGAAAATGCTGCAGATGCTTCAAATATTGATGCCCTTGCTGCTGAAGTAACACAATTGGCAAAAAAACTGATGGATATTTCAAATAAAGCATCATACCGAGAAGAAGCAAAAAGTCAAATATGTGATGTAGATATGGCTTATAAATTAAATAAATTAAAACTAGACCACCTTAAATTTAAAACAAACAGTTTTGTAAAATTAAATGAAAGAAGTTCGTTTAAAGTAGTTTCTCACAATGAGTGTGCATTGGCAAAATGGATTAAGGAGCAAGAATTAGAAAATAAACAATTTACTAAAACAAATAATTGGAAAGAATTAAATGAAGCTCATAAGTTAGTACATCAAAATGTTCAAAAATATATTGATAAAAATGCTCAAAATGATTCAAATGAACATCTATTATCTATTGGAAATGAGATTGAAGAAGCAACAGGTAAGGTATTTAGGGCACTTAATATCGTAAAACAAGAAAATTGTAAAGATTAAAAGGGGTAGTTATGAAAAAAGTAGTAATAGTAGATGATGAACATGAAATTTTAGAAACATTAACAAAATTTTTAGGAAGAAGTGAAAAGTATGAAATTGATACTTATTCTAACCCAACACTTGCTTTAGAAAGTGTAAAAAGAGGTAATTATGATTTAGTATTATTGGATATTATGATGCCTCAAATGGATGGAATTAATTTTTTAAAAGAGGTAAAGGAAGTAGTGCCAAAAACAAAAGTTATTATGATGACTGCATTTTCAACTGAAGACAGACTTGTGGATTGTAATAAGTTTGGAGCAGATGATTATGTGACTAAACCTTTTATGTCATTAAGAGATGTAGAAAATAAAGTATTTGACAACTTAGGTTTATAATATTTAAATTATAAAATTCATGCTAGTCAATAATATGGCTTAATGATTTAATAAAGTAAAGGAGGGGTAAATTATTTGTTTTTAAATAATTTACTTCCTATTCTAACCATATTACTTCCACTTAAGATGGCATTTTCATAATCACTACTCATACCCATTGAACAGATAGTTCCGTCAGTTTGGTTAAAGATCTCTTTTGTATTTTTGAAACTTTTTTCTATTAAATCTTTATCTTCACTGTGAGCTCCTATACTCATAATACCTTTAAGATTAATATTCGTATATTGTTCTTTGATCTCTTTATATATATTTAGTGCATCCTTTGGATCTACTCCAGATTTTGTATCTTCATATGCACTGTTAATTTGTAAAAGACAGTTCATGGTTTTATTTTTTGCTTTTAATTTTTTATCTAGTTCTTGGGCAAGGTCTAATGAATCTAATGAGTGCATAAGAACAGGGCTTAGGTCTATAAGATTATTGATTTTATTCTTTTGTAGTGTTCCAACAAAGTGCCATGCGATTGGAAGATCATCTAAAGCTTCCATTTTGACTTTTAGGTCTTGAACTTTGTTTTCTCCAAAGGCTCTTTGCCCTGAATTGTATAGTGTTCTAATATCTTCTTTATTAGAATACTTACTTATTGCAACTAGTTGAACTATATGATGGTCACTTACTTGAAGTCGTGATCTTTCAATATTATTTATTACATTGTCTAAATTTTCTATTGCTTCTATTTGTGTCATTAATAAATCCTGATTTTTTTTAAAATTATAGTCGAATTTTAACTAATATTAATTGTATTTTACGATATACTATCTAAATTTCAACCAATAAAAGGGAAAACATGGGAAAATTTGTAAAAAATACAGAAGAGTTTTTTGAGTTTTGTAAATCAAACGAAGTAGAGTTTGTAGATTTTAGATTT
>JAYEKV010000205.1:0-12576 GCA_034716855.1 Campylobacterota bacterium
CCTAGCTCTTTTGCACGAGCAATAAGTGTAGGTGTGTTTGAATTGTATATTTGATATTTTTTTACATTTTTATAGTGAAGTTTTAGCTCCTCTCCACTTGCAAAAACAGTTACTTTTGGTTTTTTGAATACTTTGATATGAGTTACACCCTGACTTGCCAAAAGTGTGATCTTTGCCGCATTTATCTCATCACCTTCAGCTATTAAAAGTTCACCGTTTTTTATATCTTCACCTACAAATCTTATATGAGAAAAGGGTATGATTGTATCTGGAAGCTGTATAATTTTTTTATCTATTATCTTTACAAGTTCTTGAGGGACTACAGCATCAACGCTTTTTGGTACTCTGGCACCTGTCATTATTTTTACAACTGAACCATTTTTTATCTTTGTAGTTTTTTTGCTTCCTGCTAAGATTGTATCTATAACTTTTACACTTTCTCCTGCATCTTCAAACTTTACACCATAACCATCCATAGCTGAGTTATTGTATCTTGGCATAAAATGTTCTGCAAATATCTCTTGGGCAGATATAGACCCAATAGAGATCTCAATAGGAACAATCTCATAGCCGCATTTTTTAATATGCTGATCGATTAAACTAAGTGCTTCTTTTACCTCTACAGCCATCTTATATTCCTCTTATATTTTTAATAATTATTGGATATAATATCCAAAACGAACTTACTAGGGAATAAATAAAAAATATAGAGTTTCCTGAAAAAGTTCATAGAGGAATATTATATGGAATTTGTATCCACTTCGATAACTACACATGTTTATGCAATAGTTATTTTATTTTTGATAATGTTATTTAATTTTTACAATGTAATGACTATAAAAGAGTTTAAACCACTTGTCAAAAAACTAAAAATTATGACACCACTTTATCATATGACAAATGCAATAGTTGCATATACAGGTGGTATAGTTGCAGCATTTTCTCATGACCTTAGCCCAACTGTTATACTTATGCTAATAACTACAGTTTTAATAATGGTACTAGAGATAAAAAGATATAAAAAACAAAGAGTTATAAAACTTGCCGAAGTTGAAAAACAAGAAGAGTTTAAAAAGTTTGCAAAGAAGATATATACTATTGAGATATCTGCTTTAGTATTTACATTTATAGTATCTAAGATATTCTAAAATGCAATTTACCTATCATGAAGATTCAGGTAACAACACTCTTACTATTGAAGCAGAACTTCACAAATATCTTTTTAAAGTTAGACGACACAGCACTGAAGATGATCTATACTTTAGAAACCTTAATGATAAAAATATCTACAGGTACAAAGTACAAAATATTGACAGAAGAAAAACAACACTTACACTTTTAGATTTTGAAGAAAAGATCATCGAGCCTAAAAAGTTTCTTCATATTGGCTGGTGTGTAATAGATCCAAAAACTGTAGAAAAATATATAGCAAGTCTAAATGAGATAGGTGTATCAAAGATCACATTTATCTACTGTCAATACTCACAAAAAAAGTACAAACTAAACTTTGATAAGCTCCACACATTACTAATAAATTCATCATCTCAATGTGGACGAAGTGATATTATAGATATAGATAATTGTGATTCATTTGAAGAGTTTATAGAGCAAAATCCACAAAGTTATATGTTTAACTTCTCAAAAACAAATATAAAAGAGAAAAGAGATGAGATAGATACTATTATCATAGGTTGTGAAGGTGGTTTTTCAGATACTGAAGTAACTAACTTCAATCAAGAAAAAATAGTAGGGATTGATTCCCCTATTATCTTAAGAAGTGAAACTGCAGTTATAAGTGCAGCTTCACATATTATTCAGTAGGTTTTCAATCTATTGTTTAGAGATATAGTCTCCTAAAACTTTCATATCACCGTCACTTAATCCTGCAACTTGAGATTTCATCAGACCTTTCATAGCCCCACCATAAGAACCATCTTTGTATCCTTTTAAAGCATTATATACTTTTGTAGAATCCCACTCTTTGATTACAGCTGATTTTCCAAGAGCTTTTTTATCTGCAGTGATACCGTGACATCCTGCACATTTTGCATATAGCTGTGCACCTGAAGCTTCTGAAACAACAACATCATTTACAACTTCTTGTACTGTCTCTTTGACCTTTTCAATTGTTTCAGGCTGTATAACAGCTTCCTCTTTTTTTACAGATATAGGTTCTTGCTTTACTTGTGTTTCTTGAACAGTTTTTTTAACCTCTTCAACAACAGGAGCAGATACTGTTTGTTTCTGCTCCTCTTTATCACCACATCCTGAAAGCAGCAGTGTCGCTACAACTGCTGATAATAAAATACTTGATTTAAAAAACATAATAACTCCTTACAGTTAAGAATTAGTCTTTTCTTTCTGTAACTTCTAATAAATGCCAACCAAATTGTGTCTGAACTGGACCATGTACAACTCCAACTTCATCATTAAAAACAACTTTATCAAACTCTGGTACCATCATCCCTTCAGGAAAAGTCCCAAGGTTTCCACCCTCTTGCCCTGATGGACACTGAGAATACTCTTTTGCAGCATCTTCAAAAGTAGTCTCTCCACTTTGAATTTTTTGTTTTAGATCATTACACATCACTTCATCTGTTACTAATATATGTCTTGCACTTGCTGTTGCCATTTTATATCCTTTTAAATTTTATTGTTTAATTATATCTAATCTATCTTTTATTTATTAGTTTTCATCGAAACCAAAGTGATAAAACTCTTTAGGTTCTCTTGCTTGAAATTCATAACCAAATATTCTAGTAATTTTACTATGAAGCATTACTCTTTGTACTTGATTTGACGGTTTTCCATATTGTAGATCCCCTATGATTGGATAACCTGCATGTTGAAGATGTACTCTTATTTGATGTGTTCTACCATCTTCTATTACTATTTTTACTTTACTCTTTTTACCCTCTAACATATATGGATAAACTGTAGTTTTTGCACTTTTACCGTACTTTTCATCTACACGACTTCTTGCTGTTTTACCTTTAATAGTTGAGATAGGTGCATCTATTACTATCTCTTCAACTACTTTACCGTCAACTATTGCCACATACTCTTTATATACTCTGTGGTTTTTAAACTCTTTGATTGCTTTTCTTCTAAACTCTTCATTTTTAGCAAGCATCATCACACCGCTTGTCTCTTTGTCAAGTCTGTTTAAAAGTACAGCTTGTGGGAATCTATCCTCAACCTCTGACGCATTTAAAAATGCAGGTTTATCAACTACTAGTATATCATCATCTTCAAAGATCACTCTAGATTGAGCTATCTCTTTTACTTTAAAGATACTCTCCTCTTTTAACATACCTCTTGCTACTACTAGTTTTTTTCCATTTACTGTAACTACACCTTTATCTATTAGGTTTTTAGCTTTTGCATTTGAGATACCCTCTTGAATTGCTAATAATTTATACGCTTTTTCCATATTTTTCTATCTCCTTTATGATAGGTTCTACACTACCTGCTTGTCCAAGTGATGTATTTCTTAAATTATCTATATTATTCAGATAACCCTCTAACTCATCTTCTTCTATTAAATAGTAACCATCCACACATTCAAAAAGTGATTTTTGATTGAAGATTGTTTTACCGCTTAGAAGTTTACATCCAAAATATGCCGGTTCTATTGGATTATGCCCACCTGCGGTTTGTATAAATCCACCTCCAAGTATCACAAGGTCACTTATAGCATAAATATTTACAAGTTCTCCCATTTTATCTACAAGTATTATATCACTTTTAAAGTCCTCTTGCTCACTATATCTATGATAAGTAAGTTCACTGTTTTGAAAATAGTACTCTATCAATGAATACACAGTATCAAATCTCTCTGGATGTCTTGGAACTATGATAAGCTTACCTTTACTTTTTTCCCAGTACTTTAAGATAAGTTCCTCTTCCGTATCATGTGTACTTCCAGCAGTTACTACTATACAATCCGGTTTTTTATACTTAGTTGTCACTTTTGGAAGAGTTGCCAGCTTTATATTTCCTATAACTTCTATATCTTTAGCACCAAGCTGTTCTAATCGTTGCTTATCTATATCACTTTGTGCAAATACCTTATCAATATTCTTAAAAATATGCTTATAAAAAAAACTGTATTTTTTATATGTATCATATGACTTGTCATTTATTCTGGCATTTATAAGAACCGTTCTAGTACCTTTTAGTTTTGCACATAAAAACATCATATACCACAATTCTGCTTCCATCACTAATAACACCTTCTGCTTTGTAACCCAAAAAGGGATAAATATCTCAAACGGTAAGTATCTTATATTATTTACCATCTTTGAGCCTTGTTCAAAGCCGGTATTTGTAATGACACTTAAATTTATATCATCAATATCAAGTTTATCAAAAATTGGTTTTAATGCTTTAGTTTCACCCATAGAACAACTATGAAACCATAAACCTTCTTTGTGAAAAGGTTTATTGTTCTTTAAAAAAAATTTAGCAGGGATTGCATCTTTATATTTTGGTGTTCTTGATTTAAAAAGTAAATATGGTATTGCTAAGATGTAAAGTAATAACGACACTAAGTAATAGATATATTTAAACATAATAATCTCCAAAATTAAATCACTAAAGCTAGTTTATAAATTTGGCATTTTTAAATAGGCAAGGCAAAGTTGAGTTTTTATCTGATCACAGATCAAGATAAAACTTAACTTTAACGAAGAATATTTTAAAAAGAACTCTTGTAAACTAGATTTCTTCTTCTTGAGATTTGTAAATAATTCTCCCACAGTGAGGACAAGTATCTATCTCATCAGATAATATAAATTCAGAATAGAATCTATCACTCAATTTCATATGACATCCGTAACAAGCTTGTTTTTTTACAGGTACTACTGCAGTTTCATTTGCCCATCTTTTTATCTTTTCATAGAAAGCCAATACTTTAGAATCTATACCTGATACAAGTACTGATTTTTTCTCATATAGATCATTTCTTGATGATTCAAGCTCAGATATATTTTTATCTATCGCTTCTTTTAACTCTTTTACCGACTCTTCCTCTTCAGTAAGATCTGCAACAACTTTATCTAACTCTTCAGTTTTAGATTCAACAAGTTTATCAAGTCTTGTGATCTCTTCATTTGCAAAGTTTACCTGCTCTTTTGCGATCTCTTCTTCAAGCTGAAGTGCTTTAACTTCTTTTTCTGTTTTAGCAATCTTATGCTTACCTGCTATCTCTTCTAATTTATCAGACAGCTCTTTTAGATGGATATCATTTTTAATTCTTTTATTTTTAATATCATCTATTGATGCGTATAACTCATCTCTTTGTTTAGCAAGCTCATCTACTGTTTGTGTAAAAGCATTAAGCTTGTCATTTTCATTTTGAATCTTTGGATCAAAATTTACAATATCTTTATCATATGTTGATAATTCTACTAATTGTTCTAAATGTTTGTTCAATTCATTTCCTTCTATTTATATTCAAATGGATTTTGTGAAGCTACTATTATACCTTTTATTTTATTTAATTTCAAATAATTTTCAATTAAGATATATAAAAGGCGTGAAAAATGGTGCTCACTTTCATAATGTCCGATATCTATAAGAGATATCCCTCGTGCTTTTGCTTCCATAGCTTCGTGATATTTTATATCACCAGTTAAAAAACAATCTGCTTTTATATTAGGAAGAAGACTCATCCCAGCCCCTGTAGTTAAAGCAACACTTTTTATATGTTTTTTACTTTTTACCACTTTAGCAATATCAAGTCCAAGCTTTTGTTTTATATATTCCACAAAATTTTCAAACTTCATATCTACTTTTGCTGTTAATATAAAATCATCTTCAACCTTAAAATCAAGCTCAAGTACCTCTTTCCCAACATACTCATTTAGATGGGATTTATCTATATTAGTATGCATAGATATTAGTGCTATATCTTTTTTGATAAGTTTCTTTAGTATTTTTTCACTATAACTTGTATCATTAACTCTTTTTAAAGGGCTAAATATCAAAGGATGATGTGTAATTATCAAAGAGTTAGGTTTGATATCTTCTATCATCTCAAGATCAAGATCCAAAGAGATATAAACTCTTTTAATCTTATCTTCAAAACTTCCAACTATAAGTCCACTGTTATCCCACTTCTCTTGAAGTTCAAAAGGTGATATAGAGTCCAAGAACTCATAAATAGATTTGATCTTCATCTATTATGATCCAAGTCTTTCCAACCTTTGAGGTTCTTGTTCTTTATAAAGTGTCGCACAACCTAAAGATAGTTCTCTTACTTTTAGTATATAGTTTTGTCTACTTGTAACACTTATAGCTTTTCTAGCATCAAGTGTATTGAAAGCATGTGAAGCTATCATACACTGATCATACGCTGGAAGTGGAAGTCCGACTTCAAGACATCTTTTACACTCATTTGCCGCATCGTCAAAATGTTTAAAAAGCATATCAACATCTGCTATCTCAAAGTTGTATTTACTAAACTCAACTTCACTCTCAAAATGAATATCTTTATAAGTTGTGTTACCGTACTCGTTTTTATTCCAAACAATATCAAAGATATTATCAACACCTTGAAGATACATTGCAAGTCGCTCAGTTCCATATGTGATCTCTACAGCAACAGGATCACAAGCGTGACCACCAACTTGTTGAAAATATGTAAACTGAGTTACTTCCATACCGTCAAGCCATACTTCCCAACCAAGACCCCAGGCACCAAGAGTTGGAGACTCCCAGTTGTCCTCAACAAATCTAATATCATGTTTAGACAGATCAAGACCTAAATGTTCTAAAGACTTTAAATAAAGATCTTGAATATTATCAGGACTAGGTTTAATTAGTGCCTGAAATTGATAATAGCTTCCAAGTCTATTTGGATTTTCTCCGTATCTTCCGTCAGTTGGTCTTCTACTTGGTGCAACATAAGCCACACTCCAAGGTCTAGAATCAAGAGATCTTAAAAGAGTAGCAGGGTGAAAAGTACCTGCACCTGATGGTATATCATAAGGTTGAAGTATATTACAACCTTGATCTGCCCAGAACTCTTGAAGTTTTAAAAGTAATTGTGAAAAAGTGATCATTTTATCCCTAACAATCTATTTATTTTTTGTTTGTCAAAACCACATACCCAAGTCTGCCCGATTAAGAAAACAGGCACACCTCGGCATCCTTGATTTTGGCAATCTCTCATAGCTTTTTTGTTTGTTGACACATCCACTATTTGAAATTTTATTTTTTTATCTTTTAGGTACTTTTTTGCATTACCACACCAAGTACATTTTGGTGCGGTAAAAAGGATAACCTTTTTTATAAGATAACCTCGATCTCTCTAGAGTCATTTACAACAGTTTTTTCTTTAACTATTCTGTCCTCTTGAAGTTTAACTGCAAGTTCTTTATCAGAAACAGCTAAGATTTGCATTGCAAGGTAAGCAGCATTAACAGCTCCTGCTTTACCTAAAGCAACAGTTGCAACAGGCATACCTGAAGGCATCTGTACAGTTGAAAGCATAGCATCCATACCATCCATTGCTCCACCTTTCATAGGTACACCAATAACAGGTTTAGTAGTTGCAGCAGAAACCGCACCTGCTAAGTGAGCAGCCATACCTGCAGCACAAATAAATGCTTTAGAACCTTTGTCTTCAGCAGTTTTGATATAATCTTTTGTTCTCTTTGGAGATCTATGAGCAGAAGAGATTATAAGCTCATACTTTACATTAAATTTTTCTAAAGTCTCTGCACAGTTTTTCATTATCTCGTAATCAGACTTACTTCCCATGATGATTGAAACAAAATTCATTTTAATTCCTTAGTTATTTATTTTTTGTGATTTTATCAAATATTTACTTTATTGTTAATCAAGTAAAAAAAACTCTATATAAATTAAGGATTTACAATAATAAAATTAAGAATTTATAATAAAATGTTACAAAACATCACTGTTTATTCTTTAATAATACTTAATTTTTGATATAAGTCAAATCATTTTAAGTTAAAAAATATTATAATGAAACGATTTTAAATCTAAACATAAGGAAGAAATATGTCTAATGAAACATCTAGACGAGATTTTCTTGGTATGTCATTTGGAGCTGTAGCTGCAGTTGGAGGGGTTGCCTCACTTGTTGGTATGAAACAAGCGTGGGATCCACTTCCATCAGTATTAGCAGCGGGATTTACTACAATAGATCTTGAAGCAATTGGCTTAGAACCAGGAAAACCACAGACACATAAGTGGAGAGGTAAACCTATCTTTGTTCTTCAAAAAACAAACGATATGGAAAAATTTGACGGGGACCTAGTAATAGGTGATAAAAGATATACAGTTGCTATTGGGCTTTGTACACATCTTGGTTGTATCCCGGCATGGAAAAAAGATATGTGGAAATGTGCATGTCACGGAGGAGAGTTCAATGCTAATGGTCAACATACTTTTGGACCACCACCAAAGCCGTTAGTAACTCCACCATTTAGTGTAAAAGGTTCAGTACTTACTCTTGGAGAAGATGGTGCAGAATCTAAAGCTATGATGGATGCAAGAGCGTAAGGAGTAATATATGGCAAAAGTTGAAGAATCATTATTTTCCGCTGAAGGAATGGATAAAAGATTAGGTATCA
Organism: Campylobacterota bacterium; assembly: GCA_034716855.1. Classification (GTDB taxonomy): domain Bacteria; phylum Campylobacterota; class Campylobacteria; order Campylobacterales; family Arcobacteraceae; genus JAIOSF01. The sequence goes on from JAYEKV010000205.1 coordinate 8,607, forward strand.
AAAAATTCAATCAAGTTATGATGACTGAGTATTGGATTCCAAAAGATATTAACTTTTTATGGGCATTAGGTGTAGTTTTAGCTACAACATTCGCAATATTAGTTGTAAGTGGTATTTTCTTACTTATGTACTATAAGCCGGACACAGCTTTAGCATTTGACAGTGTAAACTACACTATTATGCAAGAGGTTGCTTACGGTTGGTTGTTTAGACATATGCACGGGGTTGCTGCATCAGTAGTATTCTTGGTTATTTATATACATATGTTTACAGGTATCTACTACGGTTCTTATAAAAAAGGTAGAGAGATGATCTGGATCTCTGGTATGTTATTATTTGTAACATTCTCTGCTGAAGGTTTCTCTGGTTATATGTTACCATGGGGACAAATGTCTTACTGGGCTGCTGCGGTTATTACTAACTTATTTGCTGGTGGATCTTTAGAAGCTTGGGGACTTGTTGAGTGGATTAGAGGTGGATTTGCTGTTAATGATGCAACACTTACTAGATTCTTTATGTTACATGTATTCTTATTACCATTAGTGATTATAGGTATTATCGTACTTCACTTCTATACTTTAAGAATCCCACATGTTAACAATCAAGAGTCAGAAGATATTGATTATGATGCAGAAGCTGAAAAGTACTTAAGTGGAAATAAAAAAGAGTCTAAAGTTATACCTTTCTGGCCTGTATTCTTATCTAAGGATTTTGCTGTATTAAGTGTATTCTTAATCTTCTACTTCTACTTAGTATTCTTTAACTACAACTTTGCAATGGATCCAGTTAACTTTGACCCTGCAAATGCGATGGTAACACCTGCACATATCTACCCTGAGTGGTATTTCTTATGGTCATATGAGACATTAAGAGGTCCTTTCTTTGATATAGCTGGACTGAAAGCTGGTGATATTGGTCTTATTATCTTTGGTATAGCACAAATTATATTTGTTGTTTTCCCATTCTTAGATAAAGATCCGGATATCTTACCTGCACATAAAAGACCAAGATTCTTTATCTGGTTCTGGATTATGATTGTTGACTTAGTTGTGTTATCTGTATATGGTAAATTACCACCAACAGGTGCAAATGCATGGGTAGGATTCTACTCAACATTAGTATTCTTAATGTTGTGGATTGCATTACCGTTTATCACAAAAGCTGACGCAAAAGCAAGAGGAGCATTATAATGAGAGAATTAAAAATATTAGCAGTACTTGTATTCTTTACAGGTGCGTTATACTGGGGTGTTGAGCCTTTTGCTCACTCTCAAATGCATCCACATGTTGATGCACCTGATTATACATTTAAAGATTCTGACGGTATGAAAGGTGCAACAGGTGATGCAGCTAAAGGTGCAGAACTTGTATCTATGAACTGTATAGCTTGTCACTCTATTGAGAAAGCTGGTTTCCCACAAACTATGGATAATGCTTCAGCTGCTGCTGCATATGGTGTAGTACCGCCTGATTTAAGTACATCTGGTCTTATTTACAATGCTGACTTCTTAGCAGCATTTATAAAAGATCCTGTAAAAGCTACAAAAACGGAGCATGCATTTGTAGACGGTAAAGTTCATCCAATGCCTGGTTATGCTTGGTTAGGTGATGAAGCAGTTGCAGATATAGTTGCTTACTTACAGTCTATTGCTCCAAAGCAAATGACAAATAAAGAAGTATTTGCAGATGCATGTCAAAGATGTCACAGTATCAAATATGGTGACTTCTACGGTGGATCTATGGCAGCTCAAACTCCTATAGAAAATATCACTTCATACATGGGTAAAACTCCTCCTGATCTATCTCAACACATTAGATCAAGAAGTGAATCATGGTTACATGAGTTTATAAATGATCCTCAAAAACACCTTCACGGTACAGCTATGCCAAGAGTTGGTTTAACAAAAGCTGCAGAAGATCAAGTTGTAGAGTATATGACTGAAGTTGGTGATAGTTCTAAACCAAAAAGAGAAGCACTTGCAGGTCCTTTCTTAGGATACCTTGTGATCTTTGCAATCTTTGCATGGTTATGGAAAGCTAAAATATGGAGAGAAGTTCACTAGAACTTCTTTCATGATAGGAGAAAAAATGAAAATATCAAAAATATTAATGGCTGGAATATTAAGTGTGAGCTTTGCATCAGCTAATGACATTATGAAAGAATCAATGAAAATAATGCAAGCAGGTATTGAACAAGTTCAAGCTGGTTTTATTCACAATAGTGAAGATGCAGTAAGAGCAGGTATCGTTGAAGTTGCAAGAGGTAATAATATGTTCTCTGAAGCAAAAGTTATCTCAAAATACTTACCTGACAATAAGAAACATATGGTAAATGTTGCTTCAAATGCAGCAAAGAGAATTGCATTAGATGCAAATATTATTGAACTAAATATTGATGACAAAGCATATACAAAAGCAGCAGAGGGTTACTCTGATATGCTTAATGCATGTGCAAGATGTCACGGAATTGTTAGAAGCTGGTAATAATCCAACTTCTAATAAAAAAGGATAGTAGTTTTACTATCCTTTTTTTATACCTATAAAAAACTCTTTATAGTAGCACATACTTCTTTTATATTTTTAGGTTCTACATCAAGTTTAATGATCATCCTAATAATAGCTTTTTTAACTGTAGGCTGTCTAATTGCACCAACTAAATACCCTTTTTGTTTTAATACTTTTTGAATCTCTAAAACTCTTTTATTATCATCTAATATTATTGGAACTATTAACGAATCAGTTTTAATTCCAAGTTCATTTTTGACTATCCGTTGATTGTCTTTTATATTTTTACTAAGAACTTCTTTATGGGATATAATATATTCAAGTCCTACATGACCCAGTGCTATATCAAACAAAGAAGGTGCTGTACTATATATGATAGGCTTTGCTCTATTAATAAGATAAGTTATAATATGTTCACTAGCTAAAATATATGAACCGTAACTACCATATGCTTTTCCCAATGTTCCCATTTTAATATGATTAAGGCAAGGCTTTATATTATAATAATCGAACCATCCTTGAAGATTATCACCTATTACCCCTGAACTATGAGCTTCATCTACTAAAAGAATACCATTATACTTTGATGCTATATCATTAAACTCTTTTGGAGCAATATCTCCTCCCATAGAGTATACACCCTCTATAGCAATTATAATTCTTCCAGATATATTATGAATGTTTATCTTTTCTTCAAGATCTTTAATACAGTTATGTTTGAAAAAAACAACTTCACCCTGTACCAATTTAGAAGCCAATATTCCACTAGCATGATACTCTTCATCAATAAATATAAGATCTTTTTTTCTAACGAGTGATTCTATCAAAGATATATTGGCTAAAAAACCACTTCCTAAAACGATACCAGCTTCAAAGCCGTTAACTTCACATAATCTATCTTCAAATTCTTTGTGAATAGAAGAATATCCATTTACAAGCATTGATGCTTTAGGTGACCTGTACTTTTTTTCCAAAACCATACTATAAGCTTTTTTGAATAGTTCTTGCTTTGCTGATAAACCAAGATAATCATTACTTGCTAGATCAATTAAGTTTTCATCAAAAACTTCTCTTTTTCTTAATCTATTTGATTTTGTTATCACCTCTAATTCTTTTTCATAATAATTCATAAACTAATATTCTCCAAAAACTCTATATCTTCACCTGCAAATACAATTGCATCAACACAATATGAAGTATCAAGCTGTTTCTCTTTTAAATAGTACTCTACACTTCTATATAATTTATATAATTTATTTGGTGTAATATTATAAACTGCTTCAAAACTTTCACCACTTTTCACCTCTACAAAATGATAAGTATCATCTTTTAATGCAATTATATCTATCTCACCAAGTTTTTTAGCATAATAATTTCTATCAATAATTATATAACCATTAGATACTAGAAATGATGCGGCTTTATCTTCAAAATAGTCACCTTTATTTTTTGTAGTTGATATATTA
>JAYEKV010000206.1:0-3005 GCA_034716855.1 Campylobacterota bacterium
ACAAGACTATGGCCAATAAGCCGTACTCTTATGCCAAAACAATTTGTAAAACTTTTTGATAAAAAATCATTATTTCAATTGACAGTTGAGAGAAATTCTAAAGTATGTGATAGTCAATTTATAGTATCAAATGCTGAACAATACTTCCTTTCTGTTGATCAACTTGAGGAACTAGATAAAACAAACAATAAATACTTATTAGAACCAGTAGGGAGAAATACAGCTCCTGCAATAGCTTTAGCTTGTTTGGCACTAGAACCACAAGAGTTAGTATTAGTAACACCATCAGATCACCTAATAAAAGATGAAACAGAATATGAAAATGTTTTAAATAAAGCTCAAGAACTAGCCCAAGAAGATAATCTAGTGACATTTGGTATAACACCAACATTTGCCGAAACTGGATTTGGATATATAGAGAGTGAAAATACATATAATGTAAAAGCTTTTTATGAAAAACCAAATAAACAAACAGCTACAAAATATCTTGAAGCTGGGAACTTCTACTGGAATAGTGGAATGTTTTTATTTAAAGCAGGTATATTTTTAGAAGAGCTTCAAAAACACTCTCCTGATATTTATGAATCATCATTAGAAGCTTTTAAAAATGCAGATAAAGACACTCTTGTAAGAATAAAACACCATGATATGGCAAGTATCCCAGAAAACTCTATAGACTATGCTGTGATGGAAAAATCTAGTAAAGTAAAAGTAATACCTTCAGATATAAATTGGTCAGATGTAGGAAGTTTTGATTCTTTATATAATGAGCTTCCAAAAGATGAGAATGGAAATACTTCAAATACAAACCATATAGCTGTAAATAGTAAAAACAATCTTATCTATGGAAGTGAGCGAAAAATAGCAACTGTAGATATAGATGATTGTATAATAGTTGATACTGGAGATGCTTTACTGATATCTAAAAAAGGAAGTTCTCAAAAAGTAAAAGAAGTTGTTAAAAAGATCAAAAGTAATGATGTAGAGTTAAGCCATACTCATCTACAAACACATAGACCATGGGGAACATATACAGTATTAGAAGATACACCAGGTTATAAAATAAAAAGAATAGAAGTAAAACCAGGCAAAAGACTGTCTTTACAAAAACACTACCATAGAAATGAACACTGGATAGTAGTATCAGGAACTGCAACAGTAACAGTAGGAAATGAAACTAAATTAATCAGACCAAATGAATCTACATATATAAAAATGGGTGAAGTACATAGATTAGAAAATGAAGGCAAGATTCCAGTAGTCCTTATAGAAGCACAAGTAGGTGAATACACAGGTGAAGATGATATTGTAAGAATTGATGATGATTTTAAGAGAAATTAAAATATGAATAAAGTATATGAAGAGGTAGGAAAAGGGCTTATAGCTTTTGCAAATATTGTAACAGCTTTAGTTTTTGTAAAAGATTACTTCGATAAAGAAAGTTCAAGTTCATTAATATTTGGTATAATATTCTTTATAACAGTATATTTACTAGGAAGTAAATTTATTAGCAAGTCACAGGAGAAGTAAGATGGATAGTACAAATTTATTTTTATTAACATTTTCAATAATGGCAGTTATAGGTATAGTTGTATTAAACTATGTTGATAATCCGAATAAAAAAAATAAACATGACAAAAAAGCGCATAACTAATGTCAAATAACATAAAAGACATTATTGAACAAAGTGGTATAAAATTTGGTACCAGTGGAGCTAGAGGATTAGTTGTAGATTTTACTTCAGAAGTTTGTACTGCATTTACACAGTCATTTTTAGATGCTATGAAAAAATCATTTGATTTTAAAAGAGTTGCAGTTGCTATGGATAATCGTCCAAGTAGTTCAGAGATAGTTGCTGCTATTTGTGCTAACATAGAAGCTTATGGATTTGAAGTTGATTTTTATGGAGTATTACCAACTCCTGCTTTAGCACTACAAGCTATGAGAGATAAAATACCATCTCTTATGATCACAGGAAGCCATATACCATTTGATAGAAATGGTATTAAGTTTTATACCCCAGATGGAGAGATATCAAAAGAAGATGAAAAAGATATTTTAAATAACACAAACTCTATGATTGATACTCATAGCTTTTCTTTAGAGGTAAATAATAAAGCTGCACAAAACTATCTTAATAGATACTCAAATTATTTTGGAAAGAATTGTTTAAACAATCTTAAAATAGGTATCTATGAACACTCAAGTGCAGGTAGAGATCTATATGCAGATCTTTTCAAATCTCTAGGTGCCCAAGTTACTTGTTTGGGTAGATCTGATGAGTTTGTACCTATAGATACAGAAGCAGTTGCAGATGTAGATAAAAAAAGAGCAAAAGATTGGTCTAAAGAGTATGGTTTTGATGCTATATTTTCTACAGATGGTGATGGTGATCGTCCTTTGATAGCTGATGAAAATGGTGATTGGCTTCGTGGTGATATTGTAGGATTATTAACTTCCTATATTTTAGGTATAGAAGCTTTAGCTGTTCCTGTTAGTTGTAATACTGCTATCGAAAAAAGTGGCTTTTTTAAAGAAGTTAGAAGAACAAAAATTGGCTCACCTTATGTGATAGAAGCTTTTAAAGAGTTAGAAACTTATAAATCATTTGCAGGGTTTGAAGCAAATGGTGGATTTCTTTTAGGCTCAACTTTAAAACAAGATGAAAATATATTAGATGCACTACCAACTAGAGATGCATTATTGCCTTTTATTGTATTATTAAGTCAAGTAATAAAAGAAGAAGTATTACTATCTAAATTAGTACAAGATTTACCACAAAGATTTACATCAAGTGACCGCATACAAGAGTTTCCTAGGGAAAACTCTATGAAACTTTTAGAAAAAGCAGCATCAAATCCAAATGAATTACTAAAAACTTTAGGTTTAGAAGATTTAAAAGTAGTAGATATAAATCAAATTGATGGATTAAGACTTACACTTGATAATTCTAGTGTTATACACCTTAGACCATCTGGTAATGCACCTGAATTGAGATGTTATGT
>JAYEKV010000207.1:0-3004 GCA_034716855.1 Campylobacterota bacterium
TTGTCAAATATCGTACAAGTAACCTCTGAAGAGATATATACTATTAACACTAAACAAACAAAAATTTATAATAAACTTTACGAGATTGGGAAAAATATAAATGAAACAATTGAAGCTGAAGAACTATATTCTATAGCTTGTGACTTTGCCACCTCAGAATTGAATTTTCAGAAAGCTTTAATATTTGAACATGATGATTCAAACGGTTGGTTTAAAGTAGTTAAATCTAAAGGATTTGAATCTATAGTTGAACAAAGACTTTTAAAAATTATAAATCTCCTTCTTTCTGGAGAGGTAATTGAATATTTAAGAGTAGAAGGCCAACCTATTATCCATACACAACAAAATCCAAATAGTAAAGTTCAGACTTTATTAAAATCATTATCTTTAAATGAAGCATATTTGGAACTTTTTGGTGGTGATAAAAATATTCCATATGGATTGATAATTGTCGGTAACGGTGTTGATAATGAGAAGCAGTACACAGATTTACAGAATGATAACATTAATCTATTGGCACTTGGAAACTTTACTGTTCAACTGTCAAATACAATAAATAATATAATTTTCTACAAAGCATGGCAAGAGGAAAAGGAAAAGCTTGAAGAAAATATTTTAAAGCGTACAAAGCAGATAGAGGAGCAAAAAAGTGCATTTGAAGCTATATACAAAACTTCAAAAGACGGTATTGCAATACTTGATCTTGAAACAACTGCATTTTTAGATGTAAATCCTGCTTATTGTGAAATGACAGGTTTTACCAGAGCTGAACTTCTTCGTACAAGTTGTTTAAAGTTAAGTCTGCCACAAGATAGAGACAAAAGTCAACAGGCACTTAAAGAGGTAAAAGAGAAAGGGTTTATTACCAATTTTCTTAAAACTTGTAAAATAAAGAATGATAAACAGATAATAGTTAATATGTCAATAAGTTTAATGGATGATAAAAAAAGAATTCTTGTAAGCTCAAAAGATATCACAAAACAAAAAGAACAAGAAGAGGCTTTAAAAGAAGCAAAAGATAAAGCAGAAGCGGCAACAAAAGCGAAATCAGACTTTTTAGCGAATATGTCACATGAGATAAGAACACCAATGAACGGTATAATCGGTATGAGTCATCTGGCTTTACAAACAAATTTAACTGATAAACAAAGTCACTATATACATAAAATAGATAATAGTGCAAAATCTTTACTTGGTATTATCAATGATATTTTGGACTTCTCTAAAATAGAAGCCGGAAAATTAACACTTGATAAGGTTGATTTTGATCTTTACAAGGTGATAGAACAGGTTGTAAATCATATAGAGTTTAAAGCTCATGAAAAAAGGCTTGAATTAATTGTTGGGTATTGTAAGAATATCGGTAAGCATTATTATGGAGACAGTTTAAGGTTGACTCAGATATTAACAAATCTTATGGGTAATGCTATTAAATTTACAAATAAAGGTGAGATAGGACTTTATATAACAAGACCTTTGGAAAATCGAATAAGATTTGAAGTAAAGGATACAGGTATAGGTCTTCATAAAGAGCAAAAAGAAAAGTTGTTCCAATCCTTTTCTCAAGCAGATCAAAGCACTACAAGACAATACGGTGGAACAGGTCTTGGACTTTCCATCTCAAAACAGCTTGTAGAGTTGATGGATGGTAGAATATGGGTTGAAAGTGAATATGGCTCAGGAAGCAGCTTTATATTTGAAATTGAACTTATTGAGCAAGATAATAAAAATATAGATCAATTTCAAAAATTCAATAATAAAAAAATACTTATAGTAGACGATCATCACACATGGCATGATATATTAAAAAACTCTTTGGAACTTTTTGGAGTTGAGGTAGAATCTGCCTATAGCGGTGAAGAAGCTTTAGAGTTATTAAATGAATGTAATAATAGTTATGATGTTATTCTTATGGATTGGCAGATGCCTGAATTGAATGGTATTGAAACAATAAAAAAGATAAAACAGGCATGTTATTTGTGTACTCATCAAAATATGTGTAAAACAATGCTGCCTCCTACAATTATTATGGTTAGCAGTTACAGACAAGAATCTATTGTTGAGGAAGCAAAAGATCTTGATGTTAATATATTTTTACAAAAACCAGTTAATCCTTCGTTATTAAATGATATTTTAAGCAGTGTATTTTTAGATGAGATCACAGAAGATTATATAACAAATAACAATGAAAGAACACGATATAGTGATCTTTCCTCTTTGGATGGGAGCCGAATATTACTTGTAGAAGATAATGAAACTAATCAAGAGATTATAGTGGGACTTTTAGAGCATAGTGGTATTAAGATAGATATTGTAAACAATGGACAAGAAGCAGTTGATAGATATGTTGAGAATTCTGAAATATATGAGCTTATATTAATGGATCTTCAAATGCCTATAATGGATGGATATGAAGCTACAAGATTAATTAGAGAAGAAAATAAAGATATACCTATTATAGCTCTTACAGCTAATGCTATGAAGGAAGATGTTGAAAAAACAAAAGCAATAGGTATGAATGATCATTTAAATAAACCAATTGAAGTGGAAAAGCTTTATACAACTCTATTAAATTATATATCTAAAAAAACAGAAGTGAATAGTTCAGAAGATATTGTTGATGAACAAACAATAGTTATTCCAGAATTTAATTATATTGATATAAAAGTGGGATATGCACATCTATTAGGAAATACTCAACTATATAATAAAATTTTACATAAGTTTTTTGATGATTATAAAGAGCTGGAGTTAGATAAGTTAGATGATGATGAATATAAAATAGTGTTGCATACTATAAAGGGTATAAGTGCAAATATAGGTGCAATGGACTTGCATAAAATCTCAAAAGAACTTGAAGAGTTAGGAGATGAATCTTTAATTGGCAAATTTCAAGAAAATTTGAATTTTGTAACTAATGAATTGAAAAATTATTTTAACGCAAGTACCAATAAATCTATTGAATCAAATACAAGTAATAATAAACCACAAATCTCAGAGGATA
>JAYEKV010000208.1:0-12403 GCA_034716855.1 Campylobacterota bacterium
AAAAAAGCACGAAAGATTGACGCAAAAGTAAGTATTTTGGAGATTTTACAAGATGAAGAGAATTCATATGAATATTTAGTTGTTGTTAGTAATGACCAGATCCTAGGAATCTTATCTCAATCTGATATCATTAATAATATAGATCCAGAGATTTTAATGCACAGACAATCAATAGGAAATCTTATTTTACAATATGCACCTGTCACACTGTATGAAAATGAAGCAGCTATAAATGCAATTAAACTTATGCAGTTAAAACATATTGATGCAATTATTATTATAGATCAGACAAATACTCCATGTGGTATATTTACAAGCAAAGATTTTCTAAATATTATTAATGATGATGCAGATCTTTCACTTCCAATAAATAACTTTATGAGTTCACCTATATTAACATTACCTGATACGGTTAGAATATATAAAGCTTTAGAATTTATAAAAGAGAAACACTTTAAGAGAATTGTTGTAAAAGATCAAACAGGACAAATATCCGGTGTCATTACACAATCTGAACTTCTTAGAATAGTTAATAATAAATGGCTTGATCTAATTAAAGAAAAAGGAAATGAACTTTCTAAAATAAATGAAAAACTTTTAAAACAAACAGCACATCTTGAAAAGAAAGCTTCTACAGACTTTTTAACTCAACTTCATAATAGAAGAAAATTTGATTCTATCATTTCATATGAACTTCAACAATTAAAAAGATATACGAAAAGAGACTTAAGTGTTATACTACTTGATATTGACGGTTTTAAATATATCAATGATACTTATGGACATAATATAGGTGACGAGATATTAAAAGAGATAGCAAAAATATTAAAAGTAACACTTCGTACAAGTGATGTTGCATGTAGATGGGGTGGAGAGGAATTTGCAATAGCATTATCTGAAACTAATATAGAATCTGCATATTTAGTAGCTGAAAAATTAAGAGCAACCATAGAAAATTATATATTTATTGATGAACTTAGAATAACTTGCTCATTCGGTGTATCTCAATACCAAACAACAGATGACTATCCAATATTATTCAAAAGAGCTGATGAGGCATTGTATAAAGCAAAGAATACAGGAAAAAATAAAGTAGTTATAGAACATATATAGTTTTATTTTTAAAAATCAACAACCCCTAAAATCATATTCAGCATTTTTTAGATATAATCCAACGAAATAATATATATAAAAACAAAACTTAAACAAGGGTATATTTTGAGAACACACTATTGTACTGATGTAACAGAAACAAATATTGATGAGATTGTTACGGTTGCCGGTTGGGTAAACAGCAGAAGAGATCATGGAGGACTTATCTTTATTGATCTAAGAGATAAAGGTGGACTAGTTCAACTTGTATGTGATCCAGCGGATAACAAAGCAGCTTGGGAAATAGCTGAAGGTGTAAGAGACGAATATGTACTTATAGCTACAGGTAAAGTGCGAGCTAGAGGAGAAGGACTTGAAAATCCAAACCTTAAAACAGGAAAGATAGAGATCGTTCTTGATAAACTTGTGATTGAAAACAAATCTAAACCTATGCCATTTGATCTAAATGACGAGAAAGTAAATGAAGAGATCAAACTAAGAAATAGATTCTTAGAACTAAGAAGTACTAAATCATTTGATATATTCAACTTAAGATCAAAAGCAAACATAGCTGCTAGAAACTCACTAAATGAGATGGGATTCTTAGATGTTGAAACACCAATTCTTACAAAATCTACTCCAGAAGGTGCGAGAGATTATCTAGTACCAAGTAGAGTACACCATGGAGAGTTCTATGCACTTCCTCAATCTCCACAACTTTTTAAACAACTTTTAATGGTATCTGGATTTGATAAATATTTCCAAATAGCTAAATGTTTCAGAGATGAAGACTTAAGAGCCGACAGACAACCTGAGTTTACTCAAATAGATGTAGAGATGTCTTTTTGTGATCAAGAGGATGTAATAGAGGTTGCTGAAAAACTTATATATGATGTATTTACTACATGTGGGAAAGATATCCCTACTAAATTCAAAAGAATGACTCACTCAGAAGCTATGGAAAAATACGGATCAGACAAACCTGATATGAGATTTGGTATGCCTATGGTTGATGTTATAGATATTTTTGCAAGAAGTACAAATGAGATATTTGCAGAGATTGCAAAAGATACTGCCCATAATAGAATTAAAGCTATTAAATGTCCAAATGGAGATAACATTTTCTCAAAAAGACAAATGAAAGGTTTTGAGGATTATGTAAGAAAATTTGGAGCTAAAGGTCTTGGTTACTTCCAAATGAAAGAAGATGGACTTAAAGGACCTCTTACTAAATTCTTCAGCGAAGATGATCTTGTAGAGATCATTAAAGTTACAGAACTTGAAGTTGGTGATGTTGTATTCTTTGGTGCTGGACATAAAAAAACTGTATGTGACTATATGGGAAGATTTAGACTTTTCCTTGCAGATCAAATGGATATAGTACCTCAAGATACTTATGAGTTCTTGTGGGTTGTAGACTTCCCTATGTTTGAAGTTGAAGACGGAAAGATAAAAGCACTACACCATCCATTTACAATGCCAAAAGACTTAAATAAAGAAAACATTGAAGAGATCGAATCAATAGCTTATGACCTAGTTCTTAACGGTACAGAGCTTGGTGGTGGTTCTATAAGAATACACAAAGAGCATATTCAAAATGAAGTATTTAGCTTAATGGGTATTTCAGAAGAGGAAGCTAAAGAGAAATTTGGTTTCTTACTGGATGCTTTACAGTTCGGTGCACCTCCGCATGGTGGATTTGCAATGGGATTCGATAGAATGATAATGTTACTGGCAGGAACAGACTCTATTAGAGATGTTATAGCCTTCCCTAAAACACAAAAAGCACAATGTCTTCTTACTCAAGCACCAAGTATCGTTGACGAAGAACAGTTAAAAGAGCTTAGTCTTAGAATAAGACAAAAAGTAGATTCTTAATAGATAAACATCAAATAAAAAAGGGGTAGAGTATAATCTACCCCTTTTTTTATTATATATAAAATATTTGCAATATAGTGATACTTTTAGTAACACCATACTATTACTATAGTATTTATTTGATTGTTAATGATCATGATAGATTCTTAGGAAGCAAAATAATATATATTTAAGTTGCAGATTCTTATAATTAACTAAATTTATTCTGGAGTTAAAAATGTTAAAAACTTACACATTTATATTATTACTTTTATCAAGCTTACTTACGGCACAAGAGATAAAAGGTAATTTACAAGATACAAACAATACTACAAATCAAAACAATACTATAAAAGCTGATGATGACAATGACAATATTGAAAATACAATTGATAAGTGTCCAAATACACCACAAGGTGTATGTGTAGACCAGTATGGCTGTACACAGATCATAAAAAGAGTCATATATTTTCATACAGAGTCATTTAAGATAAATAAAGATGAAGCTAAAAAGATAGATGATATTATTGAGATTGCAAAAGAGTGTTATGGATATAAACTAGAGATCAGAGGACACACTGACTCAGTAGCTGACGAAACTTATAACAATCTACTTTCAAAACAAAGAGCAATGACAATAAAAAAAATATTTATACTACATAATATAAATGACCAAAGAGTAACAACAAGCTGGTTTGGAGAATCAAAACCATCTACAACAAATGTTTCTGATGATGGAAAATCAAAAAATAGAAGAGTTGAAGTGATATTTAAATAAATACTGCTTCAAAATGTAACACAACTCACTAACCTATAAAAATCTAAAGATATATTCAAACTACTATCAAACAACATACGATATTATTATCCCAGTAATGTATGATATTTCATATATTCGAATTTAAATAAATTGAATAATGAAGGGGAAAATATGGCAGTAATGACAGCTCCAGCGAATACTCCAGTGTGGGTAGACACAGTTAGATGTAAAGCTTGTGATGTATGTACAGACGTATGTCCAGCGGGTGTACTTTCTATGCAACCGGAACCAACATCAACTTTAGGTGCAATGGTAGCAATTATAGCTTCTGAAGATTGTATAGGTTGTAACGATTGTGAATTACATTGTCCAGATTTCGCTATTTTTGTAGCAGAAAAATCAGAATATAAATTTGCAAAATTAACAGATGAGTCGAAGGCGAGAGCCGAGGCTATTAGAAATAATAATTACAGATTACCTGAAAATTACGGTAAATAAGGAGAATATATAAATGGCAACTAGAGAAATAATATCTACTGGTAATGACCTTTCTGCAATTGCAGCGGTTGATGCTGGATGTGAGTTTTTTGGTGGATATCCGTTAACTCCATCAAGTGAGGTTATGCATACTATTTCAGACCTTTTACCAAAGGCTGGTGGTGCATGTATCCAAATGGAAGATGAGATCGGTGCAATTTGTGCTGTAATCGGTGCAGGTATGTCTGGTGTTAGAACTATGACTGGTACATCTGGACCAGGTATGAGTTTAAAAGCAGAGAACTTAGGTCTTGCTCAAATGGCAGAAGTACCTTTAGTTTGTGTAAATGTAATGAGAGGTGGTCCATCTACTGGTCTTCCAACAAGAGTTTCACAAGGTGATATTAAACAAGCATCTAACCCATCTCACGGTGACTACAGATCAATCACATTATGTGCTGGTAACTTATCTGAGTGTTACACTGAGGTAGTAAGAGCATTTAATATAGCTGATAGATTTATGCAACCTGTAATTGTTTTAACTGATGAGACTTTAGGTCACATGCATGGTAAAGCAGTTCTTCCAACAGTAGAAGATGTTAAAGCTGGAATCGTTCCAAGAAAAACATTTGACGGTCCTGCTGAAGAGTACTTCCCGTATGAATGTGGTCCAACTGAGCCTGCAACATTAAATCCAATGTTCCAAGGTTACAGATACCACTTTACAGGTCTTCACCATGATAGAAATGGTTTCCCAACTGAGGAGATTGAAACTTGTAGAAAACTAATCCAAAGATTAGAAGACAAAGTTGTTGCTCATCAAGATGAGATCGAACTAAACGAAGAGTTTATGTGTGATGATTTAACTGGTGAAGATGGTGAAGTATTAATCGTAGCTTACGGTTCTGTATCACTTGCTGCAAAAGAAGCTATTAGAGATTTAAGAAAAGAAGGTATCAAAGCTGGACTATTCAGACCAATCACTTTATGGCCATCACCTGCAAAAAGAATCAAAGAATTAACTGATAAGATCAAAAATGTTCTTTGTGTTGAGTTAAATATTAGACAATATACTGAAGAAGTTGAAAGAGCTTCAAGTAGATTAGATATTGAAGGTTTATACAAAGTAAATGGTAGAGCTATCGCTCCACATGAGATTGTAAACAAAGTTAAGGAGGTATTCTAAAATGGCATATAATTACGATAAATTCTTAAGATTAGAAAAAATGCCAACACTATGGTGTTGGGGATGTGGTGACGGAGTTGTTCTTAAAGCTACAATTAGAGCTATTGAAAAATGTGGTTGGAAACAAGATGATGTTTGTGTTGTTTCTGGTATTGGTTGTTCAGGAAGATTCTCTTCTTATGTTGACTTTAATACTATCCACTCTACTCACGGTAGAACTGTTGCATATGCAACTGGTGTAAAATTAGCAAATCCAGACAAGCATGTTATTTGTGTTGGTGGAGACGGTGATGCACTTGCTATTGGTGGTAACCATACAATTCACGCTTGTAGAAGAAATATTGATATTAATTTTATTATGATCAATAACTTCATCTACGGTCTTACAAACTCTCAAACATCTCCAACTACTCCTCAGGGTATGTGGACTGTTACTCAAAAAGCTGGTAATATTGACCCAACTTTTGACGGTTGTGAGTTAGCTATCGCTTCTGGAGCTTCATTTGTAGGTAGAGAAACAGTACTTGATCCTAAAAAACTTGAGAGACTTTTAATCAAAGGTTTCGAACACAGAGGTTTCTCTTTCTTCGATATCTTATCTAACTGTCACATCAACCTTGGTAGAAAGAACAAAATGGTTTCTGCTATGGAAAACCTTGACTGGATCGATAAGATCACTATGGCTAAGGCAAAATATGACAAGTTAAGCGAAGAAGAGCAATTAAACCTATTCCCTATCGGTGTTCTTAAACATGATACTGAGGTTAGAGAATACTGTGATATGTATCAAGATATTATAGATGCACATCAAGGTAAGAGAGCAAAAATTACTCAAGACGAGTTTGAGAAAAAGATTTAAGGAGAAACATCATGGCTAGAAAACTAATGAGATTTACAGGTGTTGGTGGACAAGGTGTTCTTCTTGCTGGTGAGATTTTTGCTGCTGCAAAGATCAAAGCTGGTGGACATGGACTAAAAACTGCGACTTATACATCACAAGTTAGAGGTGGACCAACAGTTGTTGATATCACTCTTGATGATGATGAGATCTACTACCCATACGCAAAAGACGGTGAGATTGACTTCATGCTTTCTGTTGCACAAAAGAGTTATGATCTATTTAAAGATGGTGTATCTGAAGGTGGTACAATTGTAATTGAGCCAAACCTTATTACTCCAACTGAAGAAGATAGAAAAACATGGAATATCATTGAGATACCTATTATTTCTCTTGCAAAAGAGGAAGTTGGTAATGTTATTACTCAATCAGTTATCGCACTAGGTGTTGCTAACTGTCTTATGGATGCTATTGATCAGGACCTTCTTGAGGAAGTTATGCTTTCTAAAGTACCTGCAAAAGTACATGAGATCAATAAACAAGCTTACGCTATAGGTTATAGAGAAGCTCAAAAAAACAAATAGTTTTTATTGACTATATAAAAAGGGTACATCTATTTGATGTACCCTTTTTTAATTCATAAAATAAAAGCTAAAAATATAATTAAATATTTAAAAGTTTTTATTATTTGAAAGTTTTATCTTGTTGATCAACTCATTTGTAATATTTCTATAAAGATATGAGAATACACAAGGGATACGATCAAATAAAGAATAATCTATATCAAAACTCATAACAACAGATGTTTTATTTGCTCTAATTGTTGCACTTCTTGGTGATTTATCTAAAGCTGCAAACTCACCAAATATCTGTTTCTCTCCTATTTTTCCAACATTATTAGTTCCAACTGATACCCTACACTCACCACTAAATAGAAAATAAATTCTTTCATCAACATCACCCTCTTTTATTATAAGATTATGAATATCATATTTTTTAAATTCTACATTTGTTACAAGGTATTCTATATACTTATCTTCTATATCCTTTAAAAAACTTATATGTTGTTTATTTGATATTAGTTTTTTTAGATTTTCAAAGGATTGATCTTTTTTTATTTCACAATTATCAAGCATCCTTTCTAGTTTATGTTTTTCATAGAGTGCATATTCTGTTTTTATATTTTCCTCAATAGGTAAAAAATCAAATTTTATCTGTGATGAATGAAGATGTGAATATTCCTCAACTACCTCTTTGGTTGTTACTGTATTTTTAAGTTTTTGACTTATTAAGAAATATACAAGTTTTTCTGAATGGTTAGCCCTATACCACATTAAAGTATCAAATATAAATAGCTTTTTATTTGTTACCATAATTAGCTTTAGTCTTAACTCTTTTTCAAATTTAAGAAACTCTTTTTTATATTCATCTTCTTTTATTGGTGTAGTCTGTGAATATTGACTATATGAGTCATCAAGCATCTTATCAAAATCAAGTTTATCGTAATACTTAAAAATACTTACAATATCGTTATAAAGTTTTTTATCTAATGGGTTCTCAAAACTTTCATCCAAAAGAAAAAATGTTTTATAAAAATTGAATACTATATCTCTTATATTCAGATAATCACCAATATGAATATCATGAGAGATATCAAAAAGTTTCTCATGATAATCTACTACTTCTACAATGGGACTATATTTATTTGCTAAAAAATCTTTTATTACCATTTTTTTTCCTGCTTACTATATGTCTAAAACATGTTTATCTAAAGTTGCAGTATAAAATACACCTTTAAAGACAACTTTTTCTAAAACTTTAGCTTCAATATCTACAGTAGACTTTATACCGTTTTGATCAATTACTTTTGCCTCAAATACAACAACATCATCCACTTTTACAGGCGCTATAAATTTTGTCTCACTTTTTGCCAATACCACAAAAGGATCATTTACTGCACACATAGCTGCATAATCAGCTGCACAAAAAACAAACCCTCCATGTATAAGTCCCTTCTGATCAGCAATCATTGTTTTTATAGTAATTAATTCAACCTTTGCATAGTTTTGATTTAATTCAATAACTTTACCGTTTAATTTATTATCAATATCCAAATGTGTATTTAATTTCATTTTTATCCCTAATACTTATATGTTATAATTCTATCATCTTTATATTAATTCTATAATTTAAATGTTACAATTGGCATAATAAATAAAGGAATAAGTTACACTATGAAAAAAATAATTTTTTTAATATTTTTATCAATCACATTTTTATATGGTGAGTTACCAGAAATTAAAACTTTTAAGGCAGATTTCTCACAATCAATTATCAATGTAAACAATAAAAAGATTGACTACAAAGGTACGATTTATGTAAAACAACCGGGCTTTATACTATGGAGATACATAGAACCTATACAAAAAGATGTCTTTATAAACTATACTTCTGTAACGATTATAGAGCCTGAACTAGAACAGGTTTTAGTCACTAGACTTCAAAAACAAATTGATATATTAAAGCTTCTAAAAGATGCCAAAAAAGTTTCAAATAATAAGTATATTGCAAATCTATATAACAATAAATACAATTTAACTGTTGAAAATGGGATATTCAAAAGTATAGAATATCAAGATGAGATAGAAAATAAAATCACAATAACCTTTGAAAACATAGAACAAAACAAAGATATAAAAAACAGTACTTTTAGATATACTATACCTGAAGATTACGATATTATAAGAAAATAAAAGCTATAATTCCACCCAAGGTACAATAAGCAATAGCTTGAGATAATCTCAAGAGGAAAGTCCGGGCTGCTGTGAAGTATGGTTCCATCTAACCGATGGCTAGGGTAACCTAAGGGACAGTGCAACAGAAAGTAAACTACCTCACTTTTGGTTAAAGATGGGGAAAAGGTGAAACGGTGGAGTAAGAGCCCACCAATGTTTTGAGTAATCTTAACAGCTATGTAAACCCAACCAGCAGCAAGAAAAGAGTGGTATAAACTTCACAATTATTTCTTTTCGCTTTAACAGTTAAGTAATTGACTGTATAGATAAATTATTGCTAAATACAAAACTCGGCTTATAATTGTACCTTTATAAATCTCCAGAAACCAATGAAATAATTTTTTTATAGTTTTTTTAAATACTTAATAAGCTGATAAAACCTTACAATAATTATATATTTGTCAATATACAAAGATCAATAGTAATAATAAATAATATATTATAAAGCATATTGATTGTACAATAAAAAACTAATTATGGAGTGTATATGCTAAAAACATTTATGAATATTAATAAAGATCCTCATGAACTATTTTTAAATGAATTGCTAAATTCTTCCTTTAATCCAAAAAACTTAAATAAACTTATAGAAACAAGACATATAAATATCAATCACATTAATTCAAAATTTGAAACATCTCTACATATATGCCTTGAAAATAGAAAAATTGATGCTGCTATCTGGCTTTTAGAACAAAATGCTTCTGTAAGTATTGCTAACCAAGATGATAAAACTGCATTTGATATAGCCATAAGTCTAAATCAACATAGAATAGTAAGTTTAATTTTAGAAATGCATGATATTGATATTGATAAAAAAGATCAATTTGGAAGAACACTCCTTCAAGATGCAATAGTTCTTGGTGACCATGAGATGGCAAATATACTTCTTGAAAATAGTGCTGATATAAATTCTAGAGACAATAAAGGTCGAAATGTAATGTATGATGCACTATCATACGGCAATGATGACTTCATTGAATATTTAATAGGCTTTAGAGCTTTAGAGCTTAATAACATAGACAATGATGACAATACAATAATGCACCATAACTTTGTATTGGAGAATGATGACTTAGCTGTAAAACTAATACAACATGGAGCAAATCCAAACATAAGAAACGATAAAGGGGATACCTATTTATCTATAACTGCTCAAAGAGGTATAGAAGCTTTTTATATTCTAGAAGCCGCGATCAAAGAAGGCTTTGATATAAGTGCAAGAGTTGCTGATGAAAATACTATCCTAATTGAAGTTATATCTGCTTTCTCAAATATTAGTCCTGATGATGAAGAACGAAGAAAAAGTTTATTTTTAATGACACAAAAACTTATAGAAAATGATATAGATATTAATGCAGTCAATAAAAACAATGAAAATGCACTTTTTCAAGCTATCAAAGTAAATGATACTGAACAAGTAGCCATGCTAATAGGAGCGGGCATAAAAGTAAACCAACAAAATAACAATGGGGAAACACCTTTAATGTTAGCATCATATGGAGGTATAGAAAAACTTGATTGTACTATTCTTCTTTTAAAACATAAAGCAGATCCTACCATCATGAATGAAAAAGGTAAAACTTTATTTGAAATACTAAATGAGATAATATTGAGCAATCATAATAAAAAAGAACTTATTGATAATGATATTATGAAATATGCCATAGGTGGAACAAAGTTTATCCATGTACTAAAAGAGATTCTTGATAACAATAGCAGAGACCTTAACTTTATGGATTCTACGGGAAGACCACTATTTTTTATGCCACTGCTGTACAACTCTCTTCCACTATTCAAGCTATATGTAAAAGCAAATGTAGATCTACAAACTCTTAATAAGGATGGGAAAAACCTTTTCTTTGAATATGTACTAAAGGTATTTGAAGATGACAATATGGAGATTGATTTTCAAAGTGCTCTAAGTATGCTTATAAGTGCAAAAGTAAAACATAATGTTGTTGATGAAACAGGATGGACAGTAGTTAGTAAAATAATAGGAAATACAACTTGTAATATTGAATTGTTTAAAACACTTGTAAAAGTTGTAAGATTTGATTATAGGTTAACCGACAAGCTAGGTCGTACTGCAATACATACAGCAGTTTGGTCAAGCAATATCAATGTTATAAAAATAATAAATTATATAGATAAAGATATAAAAGACATACCTGATAACTATGGTATACTTCCGACTATATATGCTGCTCTTCTAGGTGATAGGAGATTACTTTTATATTTTCTAGATATAAAATCAAAAATAAAAACAAATACTCCTATTTCAAGAGCGGCGGTTAAAAAATTCTCACCACTTTTAAAAAATATTGAAAAACTTACACATGGAGTTGAAGATAAAACAAATCTTCAAAAAATCAATATCGTTATAAAACAACTAAAAGAAGATTTTATATTATAATGAAACTAGATAAACTTATACATGGAAGACTGATAAAAAGATATAAAAGATTTATGGCTGACATAATTCTTGACAACGGCGAAGTTATAACTGCACATGTACCAAACAGCGGTGCTATGACCTCTACTATTAAAGAGAACTGTGATGTATGGGTAACTTACCACGACAATCCAAAAAGAAAACTAAAATATACTTTGGAACTTACTAAAGTAGATGACACACTTATCTGCACCAATACAAACCATGCAAATAAAGTAGCTATAGAAGCAATACAAAATGGAACTATAAAAGAGCTTCAAGGTTATGAGTCTATCAAGCCTGAACAAAAATACGGTCAAAACAGCCGTATAGATATACTTCTGAAATCACAGAACCAAAAGTGCTATGTGGAGATAAAAAGTGTCACTTTAAAAGTAGACGATCATATAGCCTTTCCTGATTCTGTTACAAGCAGAGGTACAAAACATCTTCAAGAGCTTTCAGATATGGTCTTTCAAGGTCATAGAGCAGTGATGCTTTATATGATACAGCGAACTGATGATCTGCCTTTTAGACTTGCTTGTGAGATAGACAAAAAATACTGTGAAGCCTTTGAAGAAGCAAGAAAAAATGGTGTAGAAGTTCTTGTATATCAATCCAATATCGACTTAGAGTCTGAACAGATAAGTTGTAAAACTAAAATAGATTTTCAATTAAACTAATCTTTTTAATATAATTTTACACAAAGGATGTTTTATATATTTTTTATTCTTACTATCATACCAAACAACAATATTCTCAATATTTACACTATCAAGTATATAACCAGACTGTAATTTATTTTCGATAGTTTCATTAAATTCTTTTGAAAGCGTTCCTAGTATTTTATTATTTTGAGTTAAACATAGTTTTGGAAACTTCTCTTTTTTTGTCAAAGTTACATTCTCGCCTGTAAAATAGTTATGACGATTTGAATCAAATCCCAAACTTATATCTGATAAAC
>JAYEKV010000209.1:0-2955 GCA_034716855.1 Campylobacterota bacterium
ATAAAGATTATTCTCTGTCTTGGAGTAAAGTTACACAAAAAACATTTTTAATCAAAAGTATTGTATATATTGCACCGTTTATTCTATATATGCCTTATTATCATGGAGAGTATAGATTTGCTTTTTTGATGAGTGAGTTATTTATCTATCTATTTTCTATAAACTTTTTGATGTATAGTTATAATTATTATATCAATAGAAGTCAAGTAGAAAAAACAAAAGAGGTTGTGATATACGGAGCAGGAAAAGCAGGTATCAAGCTTGAATCAGAGTTTATAAACAGTGAGTATCAAGTAAGATATTTTTGTGATGACGATAAAATACTACAAGGTAGAAGTATAGACGGTATAAGGATACTTTCATCTTCTAACTTAAAAGATATCATAGGAACTAATAAATACAATCTATTGGTAATAGCAATGCCAAGTGCCTCAAAACAAGAGATAAACAGTGTATACGAAAATTTACATAATCATTTTGAAGAGATACAAATACTTCCATCTCTTGAAGATATACTACAAAATAAAGAGTTTTCAACTCAATTAAAAGATATAAGTGTAGAAGATTTACTGGCACGACACCCAAAAGATTTAGATAAAACTGCTATAAAAAACTTTATAAGTGGTAAAAAAGTACTTATTACCGGAGCTGGTGGTAGTATAGGTAGTGAGATATCAAGACAATGTGTGGCTTTTGCAGCCTCTGAACTTATACTATTAGATCATAGTGAGTTTAATCTTTATCAAATAGCAGAAGAGCTATATAATGTTAGAGGTGAGAAGCTAGATGTTGAAGTTCGTACTGTGATGCAGTCAGTTTCAAATAAGGAGTTACTCGATAAGACATTTGAAAAATATAAGCCAGACATAGTGATACATGCAGCAGCTTATAAACATGTACCACTTGTAGAAGATAATATCGGTGAAGCTATCATAAATAATATCGTAGGAACTAAAAATTCAATTGACTGTGCTATCAAACATAAAGTAGAAAAGTTTGTACTAATATCAACAGATAAAGCAGTACGACCTACAAATGTGATGGGTACCACAAAAAGAATATGTGAACTTTATGCTCAGAATATTAACACAAATCAAAACACTGAAATAGTAGCAGTAAGATTTGGTAATGTTCTTGGAAGTAGTGGTAGTGTAATACCAAAATTTAAAGAGCAAATATCAAAAGGTGGACCTATAACTGTAACACATCCAGATATCACAAGGTATTTTATGCTTATACCTGAAGCTTGTGAGCTTGTACTACAAGCAGGAAGTATAGGAAAAGGTGGAGAGATATTTATCCTTGATATGGGGGAATCTATAAAGATTGTTGATCTTGCAAAGAAGATGATTGAGCTTAGTGGTCAAAATATAGAGATAAAATTCTCAGGACTTAGACCAGGTGAGAAACTATATGAAGAGCTTCTTATAAATGATAGTGATGCAAAAACACAGTATGAGTCTATAACAGTAGCTGGAAGAACTAATTATGATATAGTTAAACTTCAAAAAGATATAGAAGAGTTAATAATAACTGATAAAAAACTAGAAAAACTAAAAAAGATAGTACCAGAATTTGATCATAATGTGAATTGATTTTATGATTAAATTCTGGTACTTACTTTTAAAACTATCGTTATTTAATATGATATATATTATAGTCGATCCTATCAGCTTTTCGTAACGAAATAAATTCTATTATATTTTTATTTGAATCGATGATAGGTATAATTGTCGTATCAACAGTATATTTTGAACCGTCTTTTGCTTTGTTTTTTACAACACCATGCCAAATCTTTTTATCTGTTTTTATTGTTTTCCACATCTCTTTGTAGAGATCTTGATTATTATCCGGATGTTTTAAAATACTATGTGTTTGACCAATAAGTTCATCTCTATTATATTTGGAAATATTACAAAACATATCATTTGCATAAGTGATTTTACCTTCAAGGTCTGTTTTAGAAACTATTGTGGTTTGGTCTACGGCATGTTGATAAACTCTCATAAAGTTTAATTTTTCATTAATATCACCTAATAATTTAGAGTTATCAACAAGTTGATCTACTTTTAAAATAAATTCTTCTGCAAATATTGGCTTTCTTAGACATTCACTGGCACCATTTCTATAAGCTTCTTTTACAATATCATAATTTCTTTGCGTATCAGATAGTACAATAAAAGGAATTGAATTATTTATATTTGTTTTTACATATGATAAAAAGTCATAACAGTCTTTAATATCTAAGTCTATTATGATCAAAGAATAATCAGTAGTTTCAACTATATCATAGGCATTATCAGTAGTATGTAAAATTGTTAAATTATAGTTTCTTGGTAATAATATATCTTTAAATTGTTCACAGATTTTTTTTGACTTTTCTATAATGAGTATGTTGTTGTATTTGATATTCATATCAACTTTTAAAATAGTTTTATATATATTATATGCTAGAAGATTTATATCTTCAATATCGACAAGATAGTCAAGAATTCCTTTAAAGTAAAGATATTCTTTATAATGTATATCAGTTGAGTCAGACAGCATGATCACTTTTGTTTTATTTAGATTTTCAATATCTCTTATAAAGTCAAATCCTTCACCATCCGGCAAGTCAAGATCAACTACAATATAATCATAATCTTCAACTTCTAAAATGATTTTAGCATCTTTTATAGTATAAGCATTTTCACATTTTAATCCATATTTTTCTAAATTGTACTTAAGTGTGTCATTTTTATTTTTATTGCCTTTTAGTATAAGAACTTTAGATGACAATAGTGTATGTTTTTCCATTTTAGGTATATAGTTATTTGTTTGTTCATCTTTGGATTTTATACGATAGCCAACTCTATTTTTACTCTCTATAATTTCTGAATAGGTTTTTTTTCTTATTTTTTTAATAACGGTTCTTAATGTTTGAACTGTAGTTCCTTCATTAATGCTAATTATATT
>JAYEKV010000210.1:0-12332 GCA_034716855.1 Campylobacterota bacterium
GCATTTAGTCCCACTATTTTATAATGACTACAATTGTTTATGCTTTTTTAGCTTTTTTTCAACTTTTCGTCTCTCAGGACCTGAATAGTTCATATCGACAAGTTTTTCTCTAATATGAACATTTTCTTTTCCTAAAACCTCTTTCTTTTTTGCATCTTCAACAATTTTCTGTGCTATATCATTAGACTGAATTGCAACAATATTTGTTTCATTTGCTATTTTAGCACTTTGCTGTGTTTTTTTATCAAGCATTATTACAGCATCATTTATTTGTGCTATACCTTGTTCTTGTTCTTTACTTGCATGTGCTACTGATGATATTAGTTTGATTGTATGATCGATGTTGTCACTTAATTGTTCATAACCCTCTATCATATTATTTGCTATACTTTTACCATCATTTGCTTTTGTTGAGGCATTTTCAACAAGAGTTTTTATCTCGTTTGCAGCTTCAGCAGATCTGCTTGCTAGATTTCTAACCTCTTGTGCAACAACAGCAAAACCTTTACCTGCTTCACCTGCAGTAGCAGCTTCAACAGCTGCATTTAAAGATAATATATTTGTTTGGAAGGCAATTTGATCAATAACTGTAATAGCTTCACTGATCGAAGTTACTTCATCATTTATATTATCCATCGATTTAGCTGTTTTATTAGCAAGTTCTTTACCGTTGTTTGCAGAGCTTGTTACATTGTTTGCATATTGAGTCATCTTTGTAGTATTTTCATTACTGTTTCTTATGTTTGATGTTATTTGCTCAAGTGATGCAGATGTTTCCTCTAGTGACTGTGCTTGTTCTTGGGCTGCTACATTAATTGTATGAACATTATTAGCAAGTGTATCTGCACCTTTTTGAAGTGCAAGACCATTGTGAAGGTTCTCTAAACTAAGATCTGTTAAAGATTTCCCAAGTTGATTGATACCGTTTGCTAGTCCTATTATATCATCTTGCATTCCGGTTGTATCTATAGTATGAGTATAGTTGTTATTTTTATATTCTTCAACTATTTTTAGCATATCTTGTATAAAAGCATCTTTACTTTGAGCTGTTGCAATAGCTTCAAGAGCTTTATTAATATTTTTAGAATACATTACAAAATCACCTTTTAAACCTGAAGGGTACATCTTTCTATGTGATTTTCCTTGTGATATTGCATCCAATGATGTATTTAGGTCTCTAGTGAAAATCTCAAGTTGGTCTAATACATCATTGATATTCCAAGCCAATTGACCTATACGGGTATTGTCATCAATGTTTGTAACTCTTTTAGAAAGGATACCATGTGATGTTTCATTTGTAACTTCATATATATTTCTTATTTGATTAAGATTTTCTGCAAGGATTTTGTTTCCGATATAGAATAAAACAATGGCCATAATCGATGATAAGAGAGATAATATAGTGATCATCTGTGAATTTAGAAGATCATAAAAAAATATCATTGTAATATTAAACATCAATATTGTTAACAAAAAAGCTGTAAGTATATAGTTTTTTAAAAATACAAGAGTTTGCATAAATTTCATTACATATCTCCTTGTAGTGAGATAATAAGTTCATCATAGCTTGTATTGTTGTCCTTCAGGAAGTTCATTAGAAACTCTACACTTTGATTTATCCCTGATGACTGTTCTATAGATACCATTTGTTTATAAATTGGTTCTACAGCATCTATTGCAGATCTGTTTGGTTTTCTTCTTACTGAGGTATAACCAATAATATTTCCTTTATTGTCATAATCAGCAGTAATATTTGTAAACACCCAATAATATCCACCACTTTTTCTTATATTTTTTACAAAGCCGAAAAACTCATTCTCTGATTGGATTAAGTCCCAAGCTAATTTAAAAGCAGCTTTAGGCATATCTGGGTGTCTAACTAGGTTGTGATTTTTTCCTATAAGTTCATTTTCCTCATATTCAGCCATCTCCATAAAGATTTGATTGCAGTATGTTATGATCCCTTTTGTATCAGTCTTAGAAACGATAAAATCATTTTGGTTTAGTACTTTTTCCTCATTGAGGGGGTTTATAGAATTTCTTGCCATTTTTTCTCACTTTTATCATGAAGTAGTGATATTGTAGTGAAAATAATTTTTATTTTAACTTAAACTTTACCTAAAAAGTAATTCTAATTGATTTTCGTTATAAATTTTTATATTTTCAGCTAATAAATAAGAAACAGTTATACCAAAGCCTTCAGTTTTTGTGTTACTGAATGTGCCGTCATAAACATATTGATTTGAGCATGAAGGTGAATTTGATTTAAGTAGTGCAATTTTTATATCTTTTTTCTTACATAGATTTATTGCTTTTTGTGCACCTATTACAAACTCTGCTGTTTTATCTATAGTCTCTTTGTTTATAACTTTTAAAGGGTTATTAGAAATAATTTCACATGGTACTCTTGGTGTAGGAAGTCCACCTTCGACCTCTGGACAAAATGGATAAAGTTCAAAATAATTTTTTATCTTTTTAATTATTTCTTTGTTAAGCTTATTATGCGATCCATTATACTTTACAAGTTCACCTAAAAGACAGCTACTTATTAGAAGTTTTTCTTTTTTCATATTTTTTATCCTAAATAAAAAAACCCCGACCAAGGTCGAGGTTTTTAGTATAAAGAAGAGAACTATTAAGTTCTAGAATTCATCTAGGACATTAAGTTCTAGATTCTTCTCTTCTTTGTAGGTAATCCCAGTCTTTATCTACTCTTTTTTGCCACTCTTCGATTAAGTATTCGTATTCTGGCTTAAATAAGTGTTTAAATCTTGGTTGAACACCTAAGTAATCTCTTACAGGTACAATATTTTTTGGTCTGTAAGTGATGTTTAATTCTCTACCGTCAATGATCTCATATAATGGGAATACAAGTGAATCTGTAGCCATATCAGAAACTTCGATAGTTTGGTGAATAGGGAACTTCCACTCAGTTGTACATGCAGACATAGCATTAATATATACAGGTCCTTTTGTATCAAAACCTTTTTGTACTTTTTTAACCATATCTTTCCATTTATTTGGAGCAACTTGTGCTACATATGGAGAACCATGAGCTGCCATAATAGAAAGCATATCTTTTTTATGTTTCTTTTCACCGTAAGAGTGAGAACCAGCAGGTGTAGTTGTTGCACTTGCACCTATTGGTGTAGCAGATGATCGCTGCCCTCCAGTGTTTGCATATACCTCATTATCAAGACATACATACATCATATCATGTCCTCTTTCAAAACATCCAGAGATCCATTGGAAACCGATATCATAAGTAGCACCATCACCACCAAATGCAATAAACTTAGGCTCAGGAGTATCAGCAGGTATTCTACCTTTAGCTCTTAATGCTCTATTTGCAGTCTCAGCACCGGCAATTGCAGTAGAAGAGTTCTCAAATCCAATATGGATCCATGAACAATCCCATGAAGTATGCGGGTAAATTGCCGTACAAACTTCTAAACAACCAGTTGAAGCACTTACAACTAAGTTATCATTTGTTGCATTTAATATCTCTCTTACGATGATCGAGTGAGCACATCCTGGACATAGAACGTGAGCACCCTCAAATCTTTCTGCTGCTGTAGAGAAAGATTTTAAGTTTTTAATCTCTTTATTTCCTTGTGGTTTACCTAATAAACTACTCATATTATTATCCTTGTACACTATAGTATTTTAATTCTGGTCCTCTAACCCCTATCCATCTTTGGATAGAACCGTTAAGTTTTCCAGCTTCTACTTCTGATTGAGCATCTTTGTAGATTTTGCTTAAGTTTTCAATATTAATATCTCTTCCACCTAGACCGTAGATAAGATTACTTAATAATGGTCTTGAAGATGTGTTGAATAATGCAGAAGCTATATCGTTATACAATAGACCAGTTTGTCCACCAGGAGCAGATCTGTCCATACATACAACAGCTTTAACATCTTTTAACTTCTCAGCTAACTGATCCATTTGAGTAGGTCTGAAAACTCTAGGCATAATTACACCGGCTTTGATACCCTCTTCTCTCATCTTATCACAAGCAACTTGTGCAGTTTGATAAGTTGTACCCATACATACGATAACTACTTCAGCACCGTCCATTCTATGCTCTTCGATCATATTGTATTTTCTACCGCTTACTTTTGCAAACTCTTCAAATACTTCTTCTATAACACAAACAGAATCCATCATTGCTTTGTTTTGCTTAGCTTTATGTTCAAAGTGCCAGTCTGACTCAGTTTGAACACCGTGAGTTACAGGCTTGTCAAAGTTTAACATAGAGTTAACTTCTTGGTAATCACCAACAAAATCATATGCTGCATTATCAGTTAATGGTCTAACATTTTGAGCTTTGTGTGAAGTTAAGAAACCATCTTGGTTTACAATAACAGGAAGTCTTACATCTTTGTGTTCACCTATTCTAAATGCACAAAGTACTAAGTCGTAAGATTCTTCAGGAGTACATGCATCAATTGATATCCAACCAGATTGATTCGCAAGATACATATCAGAGTGATCACCGTTAACATTAAGTGGTGCAGCTAAAGCTCTGTTAATCATACATAATACAATTGGAAGTCTCATACCAGAAGCTTGGTATAAAGTCTCAACCATAAGTGCAAGACCTTGAGATGAAGTTGCAGTAGCAGTTCTAGCACCAGCAGCTGAAGCACCGATACAACCTGACATTGCAGCATGCTCAGACTCAGTCATGATCATCTCACCATCAATATAACCGTTTGCATCATGTGAAGCATAAGCCTCAACTGTACCTGTTGAAGGAGTAATAGGATAAGCAGAAACTACATCAACACCTGCTTGTCTTAATGCATGAGAGTTTGCAACATTTCCGTCCCAAACTTCAACATCGTTTAGTTCCATCTGTCTTTTATTTCTATACATAGTATTATTCACCTTTCTTTTTCTTCTCTGGCCATGCAGTCAGAGCGTCTTCATTTTTAGTATTTTCATCAAACATGATAAGTGATTTAGGGTTTGTAGGACAAACTTCTGAACATATTCCACAACCTTTACAGTGATTGTAGTCAATTCCAACCATCTCTTTATCTCTAGAGATAATAGAAGTGTCTGGACAGTATAACCAACAGTTTTGACAGTCGATACAAAGATCAACATTCCATACCGGCTTTACAACTCTCCAGTCACCAACATATTTATTCATAGAGTTTGTTTCTGCAACAGGTCTATTTTCTGGTTGTACATCTACAACTGTGTGATCGATTTCGTCTTCAAAAGAGAAAACCGCAGCACCTAATACAAGATCATCCCAACCTTTGTTTACGATCGAATCTTCAAATTCGCTTTTATATAATTTATCTACTAATTCATTATTGTTATGTGCCATTATATACTCCTATTTAACTTCGTCATATGCTCGCTGAATTGCTAACATATTTGCATCAACGATTTTTTCTGGAAGTTTTCCAAGAACTTTTTTCATTGCTGTCTTAAAGTCATCAATTGGATGAACTTTACTAATTTGCATAAATGCACCAAGTACCGGAGTATTTGGAATTGGTCTACCAATAGTCTCTTGTGCAATTTTTAAACAGTCAACTACATATACATTGTCCTCTTTACCTTGTAGTTCAGGAATTAAAGATATTAATTCTGCTTTTTCAAGGTGAGTAGTGATAATATACTTAGTATTTTCAGTACAATCTTCAGTAATGTTGTCTGTGTAAGCTAATCCTGGATCGATAACAAATACATAATCAGGAACCATATATCTTTCATGGTTTAGAAGTTCATTATCATCAACTCTATTATAAGCTGTCATACCAGCTCCTCTTTTTGCAGAACCGTAAAACGAGAAAGCTTGTACTTGCTTCCCTGTTGCTGCTAAAACCTCTGCTAAACCTTTTGCACCTGTTACAGCACCTTGACCAGCTCGGCTATGCCATCTAATTTCTAGCATTTTCTCTCCTTAGTTTCAAACGTGTATAATTGTTAGCAATATCATAGACAATTAGAACTTATATTATCCTTTAGATTTACATCTTTTGTATCGATTTTACAGCTTCGAGTGAATCATTCACAATATGTTCTGTAAATGTAGATAACTCTTCTTTCTCTCCATATCCGCATAAAACAGCTATACTACTGATTTTAGCTTCATTTGCAGCTATTAAGTCAAGCTTGGTATCACCAATCATATATATATTTTCAGATACCTTTAAGTTTAATTCTTCCAAAGCTTTAAATATAGGTTCCGGATGTGGCTTTGGATTGACAACCTCTTGTCTGCCGATCATTGTTTCAAAGTAGTGAAGAAGTTCAAGTTTTTCAAGTAATACTTTTGAATATTGTGTTGTTTTAGTTGTTACAATAGCAAGTCTGGCAAAGCTTGAAGCAAGTTTTACAGCTTCTACTGCATTTGGTAGAAGTGTTGTTTTTTCATTTGCAATATTTTTGTAGTTTTCTTTGTAGCTGTCTACAAAATCCCAAACAATATCTTTTGGTACTCCTAAAGTGTGAAACATTACATCCAGAGGATATCCAATCTCTTTTGTTATATCTTCTTTTGTACCTTTAAATACGAAATTGTTTTTCTTAAATGCATAGTAAAATGATTCTAAAATTGCATCTGTACTATCAATTAAAGTACCGTCAAGATCAAATAGTATTGTTTTTTCTTTTTTCATATATTGTTTATTCCTTTATCCATTCATGTTGATTGTGCATTATACCTACAAGTGCAGGTTTTATATTTTTTATATCTTTATTTACCGTAGTGATACTATTTGGAACATATAAGAACAAATAAGGAAGATCCTTAGATATTTGCTCAAAGATATTTTGATAAATTTCTGCTAATCTTATTTTGTTAATAGTTACTTCACCCGCTTCTATTAGGTTGTCTACTTGTTTGTTCTTATATCCTATAAAGTTAAAACCACCTGTTTTATCACTGCTGCTGTGCCATATACTTCTGGCATCCGGAGTCAAAGACATTCCCCATCCTAAGATTATGGCATCAAAGTTTCTAGGGTGTACTACCGTATTTAAAAAAGCTTGCCACTCCACTACTCTTATTTTCATATTTATATTTGATTTTTGAAGTTGATGTTGTAAAATCTGTGCTGCATTTACCCTTATAGAGTTGTTTGCATTTGTTATAACTGTAAATTCAAAAGGATTATTTTGATCAAATCCCATTTCTTTTAAAAGCTCTTTTGATCTTTTTATATCTTGCTTCGGTGTTTGTACATTTTTATTAAAAGCAAAAGTACCAGGTAAAAATGGTCCGTTACATACTTTTGCATGACCAAAAAATAGTATATCAAGTAATTCTTGTCTATTTATTGCATAACTTAAAGCTTCCCTTATTCTTTTATCTTTAAATTTTTCACTTTTAAGATTAAATCCCAAATAAGTAAAACTAAAACTTTGTTTTTCATATATGTTAAAATTGTTTTTAAACTTTTCATCTATTTGTCTATCTATTTGAATTGGAGACAAACCACCTACATCTAGCTGTTTTTGTTTTAGCATATAAAATGATGTTGTAGGGTCTGGGACAAATTTATAGTTTATTGTCTCTATATTAGGTACTTTGTCAAAATAATCTTTATTTACTTTAAGAATTATATCTTGCGAGATCTTTAGCTTATCAAGTTTATATGGACCTGTACCTATAGGAGTTTTATTATACTCACTTGTCATTATATCTTTTTCATTTTCAAAAATATGTTTTGGCAGAATCCCTGTCATCCAGATCTCCAAAGCTTTAAAATATGGTTCTTTATATTTTATCTTTAATGTATAATCATCTAGTATGGTTACACTTTCAACTTTTAAAAAATTAGTTGTTACCGGTGTGTATATTTTTGGATCATTGATTGTTTTATATGTAAATAGTACATCTTTTGCAGAGAAAGCATTGCCGTCATGCCATAGAATATCTTTTTTAATTTTAACTATAAGTGTCGTATTGTTTTCAAACTTATATGAACTGGCGAGATCTTCAACAACATTACCGTCTTTATCATATTTAAACAGACCGTTAAATATCCATCCACTTATTTCACTGCTTGCTGAGTCTGTAGAAAGGATGGGATTTATTCTGCTAGGATTTGATGATATTGAAAGGTTTAAAGTGCTTCCATATATAAATGTTGATAATAAAATTAATGTGATATATTTTTTCATATGTGATTGTATAAAAAAAAAGCTGAAAAGATTTCTCTTTCCAGCTTTTGTAAAATAAGGTAAAGTACCAATTATCTTTTCGAGAACTGTGGGCTTCTTCTTGCTTTTCTCTTACCTGGTTTCTTTCTTTCAACTTTTCTAGAGTCTCTAGTAAGAAGTCCGTAAGGCTTAAGAATAGTTCTGAATTGCTCATCATAAGCAACTAAAGCTCTTGAGATACCATGTCTTAAAGCGTCAGCTTGTGCAGAGTATCCACCACCTAGAGTTTTAGCTACGATGTTTACAGATTCTAATTGTTTAGAAACTTCTAATGGTTGTCTAACTCTTTTTTTAAGAGCTTCGTGACCACCTAGCCATACATTTAATGGTTGACCGTTAACAGTGATATCACCTTTACCAACTTCAAGCCATACTTTTGCTATAGCTGTTTTTCTTCTTCCTGTTGAGTATACTTTTGCCATTTATTATCCTTGTACCTGTGCAGTATGTGGGTGATTTTCATCAGCATATACTTTTAAGTTTTTAAGTATTTTTCCACCTAATTTTGTTTTTGGTAACATACCTCTAGTTGCTAGTTTGAATAATTTTTCAGGATTATTCTCTAACATATCTGACATTTTATGAGTTTTTGTACTACCGAAATACCCTGAGTGAGTAAAGTAGTTTTTGTCCTCTAATTTAGCACCTGTAAATTTAACTTTTGATGCATTGATTATAATTACATTATCTCCACAATCTACATTTGGTGTAAATGATGGTTTATTTTTACCTCTTAAAATAGAAGCAACTTCTGTTATAACTCTACCGAATACTTTATCTGCAGCATCTATAACGATCCAGTCTTTTTTAACTTCAGCTTGGTTTATACTTTTTGTAAATTTATTCACGAACTGACCCTTTCTTAAAATAAGTGTGGAATAATAGGCTAATCATGCTTATATGAAGCTTAAATTAAGTGTTGTTTAAACTTTTTTACAAATTTAGCTATTTTATTAATATTCTATTCAGTTATTCTTACATATAATATACACATGTTTGATAAAGAATTTCTAAAAACCTTAACTATAATGTATGTTGAAGATGATGAGAGCATTAGAGGCTCTTTGGGTATTATGCTGAATAAAATATTTGGTAATGTAATCGTATGTGAAGACGGTAGCGAGGGTGTTACTGCTTTTAAAGAAAATACAAAAGATGATAAGCAATATATAGATGCAATAGTAAGTGATATCAATATGCCAAATTTAAATGGTATAGATATGGTAAAAGAGATCAGAGAATTGGATGAAGAGATACCGATTATCTTTACTACCGCACATGGTGAGTCTAGTTATCTGATGGAAGCAATTAAATTAAAAATTGCATATTATGCACTTAAGCCTATAAATATTACTGAATTGATTCAGAACATATCAAAAATATGTATGGTTGAACACAATAAAAAGTTGATTAGAAAAAAAGAACAACAGCTTTCAAAATATGTAACCATAATGAACCAAATATCATCTGTAATTAAAGTTAATAATGATGGTGAAATTGTTGAAGCTAACAGTATGCTTGCTCAAATGTCCGAATATACGGAAGAGGAACTTCTTGAAATGAATATTAATAAACTTCTTCATCAAGAAGCAGTTATTAAAACACATAAAGATGTGGTTGATCTTATTGGAGATTCCGATGAGTATAAAGGGAAGATAAAGTTTATCTCAAAAAGTGGTAATACCTTTTATCTTAATTCAACAATAATACCTAGCTTTAATGATGCTACTTCAGAACTTACGGGTGCTGTGTATATAGGGCTTGATCAGACAAGTGATGAACTTGAAAAACAACAGACTATGCAGCGTGTAAGAAAAAATATAGTAGAGCAAAGAGGTAAAGAATCCTCATATACATTAAGAATAAAAGAACTTGAAAGACAGATTGAAGAACTTAGTGCGATGCCTGTTTCAAGTAAAGATGCAGAGTTTATTATGGCCTCACTTGCCAAAGAGAAGAAAAAAGTCAGCAATCTTAATTCTCAGGTAGAGCATTATGAACAGGAGCTTAGAAAAGTTTCTAGTCAACGAAACTATGCTATTGAAGATGAAAGAAACAAAAAAACAGAATTGATGAAAAAAGTAAAAGATCTAAATAGAGAAAACAGTACTCTTCAATCAAAAGTTATAGAACTTCAAGCACATGTAACAAAACTTGAAGCAAAAAGCAGGGGTACAACGGTAGGGTAATGACATTTATAGATTTTAAAAAATCACTTCTAGATGCAGATATAACTTTACCGAAATTTGCACAACTTATAAAAGTAAGTGATAGTAATATACAATCTTATAAAAAAAAAGGTGAAATTCCTAATAATATAGCGGTGATCGTAAAAGCTTTTGCCGTTATGAATTTAAAAAATATAGACTACAGATCACATATTAAAGAATTAAATCTCAAAAAAAAGACAAAAATCATCTAAAAATAAAAAATAAAATTTATTAGTAATATAATATTACTAATTATTAGTATATCAAGTAAATAGCCATAAAAATATCACTTTTTTTTAATATAATCCTCAACATCTTACCGCTAAAATTATTACATAAAACGGTTACAATTTGGTTACAAGAGTTTCTTGTTTGTTAAAACACTGCTATTAAGGGCATATTATGGATATAAAGACTATCAAGTCAATGGAAAAAGCGACAATACAAAGTCAAAGTGGTTTTACTAGAATTGCAATAGCATTTTTGTTTATTGCAATAGTATATGTATGGTGTTCTATTTCACATACAGATGTTGCAAATAATAGTTTTTTAATTATTGGTGCAGTATTCGGAGCTTATATGGCAATGAATATAGGTGCAAATGATGTTGCAAATAATGTAGGACCTGCTGTAGGTTCAAAAGCATTGACAATGATGGGTGCTATTGTTATTGCAGCTATCTTTGAAGCAAGCGGTGCTTTAATAGCAGGTGGAGATGTTGTTAAGACCATTAAAAAAGGTATTATCGACCCAGGTATGTTTACAGATCCTGAAATTTTTGTTTGGGCTATGACAGCAGCATTGTTAAGTGCCGCTATATGGCTTAATCTAGCAACAGCTATAGGTGCTCCTGTGTCTACGACACATTCAATAGTAGGTGGTGTAATGGGTGCTGGTATAGCAGCAGCCGGTTTTGCTATTGTTTCATGGGGTACTATGGGTAAGATTGCTGCATCTTGGATCATCTCTCCTGTACTTGGAGGTGTAATAGCAGCGGCTTTCTTACTATTTATTAAAAAGAGTATCTATTTTAAAGAGGATATGCTTTCAAATGCACAGAAAACTGTACCTTTACTTATAGCTATAATGACTTGGGCTTTTTCAACATATTTAATTGTAAAAGGTATAAAAAAGTTAATAAAAGTAGACTTTTTAGTTGCTTTTGGGATAGGACTGGCAATAGCAGTAGCTGTTTATCTTTTAGTTAAGCCTATGATTGAAAAAGCTGCACAAAAACTTGAAAATAACAGAGAGAGTGTAAACACACTGTTTACTATACCTCTTATATTTGCAGCTGCACTTCTTAGTTTTGCACACGGTGCAAATGATGTTGCTAATGCAATTGGACCTTTGGCTGCTATTAATGATGCAGTTATAGGAGGTGGAATATCTTCAAAAGTTGAGATACCTTTATGGGTTATGGCAGTAGGGGCTGCAGGTATAGCTATAGGACTTGCATTATTTGGTCCAAAACTTATCAAAACAGTAGGAACTGAGATAACCGAGCTAGATCAATCAAGAGCATTTGCTATAGCACTTGCTGCATCTATTACTGTTATTATAGCTTCTCAGCTGGGACTTCCTGTATCTTCAACTCATATTGCTGTTGGTGGTGTGTTTGGTGTAGGATTCTTAAGAGAGTACCTTTACAATACAGAAGCAAATCTTCTTAAAGAAACAAAAAAGAAATTTAAAAAAGACAAAGCTGAACTAGAAAAACTTCAAGAGGAATTTGAAAAACTTGATAAAAACAAAGAAAAAACAAAAGATGAATATCAAAGAATAGTTGAGCTTTATAGATTGATAGATGATAAAAAAGATCTTGTAAAAGATGAAAAGAAAGATTATAAATCCGTAACTAAGATAAAATATGTAAAAAGAGATGCTGTTAAAAAGATTGTTGCTTCATGGATCATAACCGTTCCTGCTGC